>JACQQX010000054.1 GCA_016206805.1 Candidatus Omnitrophota bacterium | reverse complement strand
GCGCTCCGGGTGGATGTCCTGTCTTGGGGCGTGACAGCGCGTCCAGCCCGGTGGTCGCCGTAGGCGACCCTGGACGTCGCTGTCGTCGAGCACCATTTCCGGTGGGAAATGGCGCGTCCCCAAGACAGGACATCCACCCGGAGCGCACGGCCGATTGAATTCATTAGTAGGGTGAAGTCGGGGTGACAGCGGACTGCAACTGTGTTATGATGCGGTGTTTATGAAAACAGAATTGTATGAAAAACTGAGAGTCTCTGAAGAAAAGCTTACCGCTTTGGGGAGGACTCTTTGACGTTGCCAAGCTTGAAACCCGCATCGGTGAGCTGGAAGACAAAATAGCCGCGCCTGACTTTTGGGCCAAGACAGAAGGGCGGGAGGCGGTGATCCAGGAACTCAAGCGGTTGAAAGCCCTGTTCGGCCCCTACCGCGCGCTTGAAAACCAAAGCCGGGAAATCCATGATCTTCTGTCCATTATTGAGGACAATGACGCCGTGTCCGTTCAGCATCTGGCCGAAGAAGTCGACAAGTTTTCCAAAGAAGTCGAGCATTTAGAGTTTCAGAAACTTCTCGGCGCTCCCACCGATCCCAATAGCGCCATCGTCAGCATCAACGCCGGCGCGGGGGGCACCGAGTCTTGCGACTGGGTGTCGATGATTTTGCGCATGATTACGCGCTGGGCCGAAGACCGGCACTTTAAAGTGGAAATTATCGATATTCTTCCCGGCGAAGAAGCGGGCGTCAAAAATGTGACGCTTCTGGTTGAGGGCGAGTTCGCTTTTGGGTATCTCAAAAGCGAAAGAGGGGTGCACCGCCTGGTGCGCATCTCGCCTTTTGATTCTAATAAACGCCGCCATACCTCTTTTGCCTCGGTAGACGTTATTCCTGAAGTTGATGACGACATTAAAATTGATATCAAGACCGAAGAAATCCGCATCGATGTTTTTCGTTCGGGCGGTCATGGCGGGCAGGGAGTCAATACGACTGACTCCGCCGTGCGCATCACGCATTTGCCGACGGGCCTGGTGGTTCAATGCCAAAATGAAAGATCCCAGCTCAAAAATCGCGCGACCGCGCTTAAAGTTTTGAAAAGCCGTCTTTATGAGCGTGAAGCCGGCAAGCGGATGGAAGAACAGAAAAAAACTTATGGTGAGAAACAGGAAATCGCCTGGGGCAGTCAGATCCGCTCTTATGTTTTGCACCCGTACAACATGGTTAAAGACCACAGGACGGGTTTTGAGACCGGCGACACGACAAGCGTTTTGAACGGCTATTTGGATGAGTTTATGGAAGCTTTTCTTAGAAAAGAGGCGGAGAGGAATTAAATGATCGGATGGGCGCTTCGAAAAGTTTTTGGAACGGAAAATGAGCGCGCGCTGCGGCGTTTTAGTCCGCAGGTGGAAAAGATCAACGCGCTGGAGCCTGAGATTTCAAAGCTTTCGGATGACAAACTTAAGGCCAAAACACCTTTTTTCCGCGAGCGCTTGCAAAAAGGGGAGAGCGTGAATGACATTCTCCCGGAGGCGTTTGCCGTGGTGCGCGAAACGGCCAAGCGCGTTCTCAACATGCGCCATTTTGACGTTCAGCTGGTCGGCGGCATGGTTTTGCATAATGGAAAAATCGCCGAAATGGCCACCGGTGAGGGCAAAACCCTTGTGGCGACCCTTCCGGTTTATTTGAACGCGCTTGCCGGCAAGGGGGTGCACGTGGTGACGGTGAACGATTACCTGGCCAAGCGGGACCGTGAGTGGATGGGGCCGGTGTATGAGTTTTTGGGTCTGACGGTGGGCGTGATCCAGCACAATGCTTCTCCCGAAGACCGGAAAAAAGCTTATGGCAGCGATGTGACGTATGGAACCAATAACGAGTTTGGTTTTGATTTCCTGCGCGACAATATGGTGCGATACATGGATTTTCGCGTGCAGCGGCCTTTGCATTATGCCATCGTGGATGAAGTGGACAGCATTCTCATCGATGAGGCCAGGACCCCGCTGATTATTTCCGGCCCCAGCGATGAATCGACCGACAAATATTATCAAATCGACAAAATCATCCCCAGCCTCCGCAAAGACGAAGATTATCAGGTGGAAGAAAAGACCCGCACCGTGGCGCTCACCGAAAAAGGCGTGAAAAAGGTGGAGTCCGCGCTGCATGTGGACAATCTCTACGATCCTTCCAATGTGGAGCTGGTGCATCATGTCAGCCAGGGGCTACGCGCCCACGTGCTTTTCAAGGTGGACGTGGATTATGTGGTCAAGGATGGGGAAGTGGTGATTGTGGACGAGTTTACCGGCCGTCTCATGCCGGGCCGGCGGTATTCCGATGGCTTGCATCAGGCCCTTGAAGCTAAAGAAGGGGTGCGTGTGGAGGAGGAGAATCAGACGCTCGCCACCGTTACTTTTCAAAATTATTTCCGACTGTATGAAAAACTGGCGGGCATGACGGGCACGGCGCAGACCGAGGCGCAGGAATTTCATGAGATTTACAAGCTGGGGGTTGTGGCCATTCCCACCAATCGTCCGTTGGCCCGCAAGAACCATCCGGATCGGATTTACCGGACGGAGAGGGAGAAATTTGCCGCGGTCGTGAACGAAATCGCCGAATGTTATAAAAACGGCCAGCCGGTTTTGGTCGGCACGGTTTCCATCGAAAAGTCCGAGCATCTTTCTTCACAGCTCAAGCGCGCGCAAGTGATTCATAATGTTTTGAATGCCAAATACCATGAAATGGAAGCCGAGATCATCAAAACCGCCGGGCAAAAAGGAGCCATCACGATTGCCACCAATATGGCCGGCCGCGGCACCGACATCGTGCTGGGCGAGGGCGTTAAAGATTTGGGCGGCCTCCATGTGATCGGCACCGAGCGCCATGAGGCTCGCCGCATCGACAATCAGCTGCGCGGCCGCTCCGGCCGTCAGGGGGACCCGGGCTCTTCCCGTTTTTACCTGGCGCTCGAGGATGACCTGATGCGCATCTTTGGCTCCGACCGCATTTCGGGCATGATGCAGAAGATGGGCATGGAAGAGGGGCAGGAAATCGAGCATCCCCTGGTCAGCCGCGCGATTGAAACCGCCCAAAAGCGCGTCGAAGCCCGTAACTTCGAAATCCGCAAGCAACTTTTGGAATATGACAATGTGATGAACCGCCAGCGCGAGGTGATCTATGCCGAGCGGCGCAAAGTTTTGGAAGGGGAGAACTTAAAAGAGCATTACTTGGGCATGATGGAAGAGGTGATCGATGCCTACACTCAAGGGTATTCGTCGAGTCCCGAGTCTTTTAAAGAACTTTCCGAGTTTACGCGGAAGATTTTTCCCGTTTCGCTGGAGGGCCTTGATGAAGAAACGGGTGATGGGCTTTTTGAGGCGCTCAACATGCGCGCGAAAGCCGCTTATGAGGAAAAAGAAAAAGCGCTCGGCGCCGAGGCCATGCGGCATATCGAGCGGATGATTTTGCTGGATGTGGTGGATTCCAAATGGAAAGACCATTTGAGGAATATGGATAATCTCCGTGATGGGATCGGCTTGCGCGCTTATGGGCAAAAAGATCCGCTGGTGGAGTACAAGCACGAGGCCTTCCAGGCTTTTCAGGACATGATTCAAACGATCAAGGAAGACGCGCTGTCATTTGTCTTCCGCGTGCAGCCGGTATCGGATCGGACGGCGGCTCCTGAGGCGCCGGTCCGCCGGCAGGCGCCGCTTCAATTTCTCCATCCGGAAGCGGGCTCGGTTTTGTCGTCTCCCAATCAAAAAGTGTCATCCCCGCAATCTTTGGGCGGGGATCCGGTTGATTCCCGATTAAAGCATTCGGGAATGACGGCTTCTTCCAAAGTCGGGCGGAATGATCCTTGCCCCTGCGGCAGTGGTAAAAAATACAAGAAATGCCACGGGCAATAGACGCCGCCCATGCCTAGCCGACTGAAAGATCTGTTGTTTGTTCTTTTGTCCGCCGGACTTTTGGTCGCGCCTTATCATCACGGCGCTTTTTGGCCAGCCGCTTTTATCGCTTTCATCCCTTACTTTTTGGCCATCTCCAATAAAACCCGCGGCGAGGCGGCGCTGATTTCATTCATCGCCGGTGTTTTTTTCTATGTTTTTCTCGGTTACTGGCTGACCGCTGTTTCCATCCCGGGATTTATTCTCGTTGTGGCCTACCTTGCGCTTTATTTCGCTGTTTTCGGTTACGGCGTGGCGCCGTTTGTTGACGCGCGCACCGAATACGCGGGCGCTTTATTTTCCAGAAATTTAAAGGCCATTTTATTCATCGCTTCCTTCTGGACCATTTTGGAGTGGGCGAGAAGCTGGTTTATTACGGGAATTCCCTGGGCGCTTCTGGCTTACACCCAATGGAAGAATATCGCGTTCATTCAAATCGCGGACATCGTGGGCGCTTACGGCGTTTCGTTTTGCGTGATCGCGGTGAATCTTTTTCTTTTTAAATTGATCCGGCCGTCATCCCACGCCATTTTTGAGGAGGCTGTCCAAAAAAAGCAGTATGGGCTGCGCATGGCCGGCGTCCTGGCCAGCTTACTGTTTGTGGTGTTGGCATACGGTTTTATTCACCTCAAAAAACCCGAAACGTCTCCGACCGTTCTTCATGTGTCCGTGGCGCAGGGCAATGTGCCCCAGGAAGAAAAGTGGGATGCGCGCATCAAGGGCATTATTTTTGAAAAGTACAAGCGCTTGACTTTCATGAGCGCGATTGAGCGATCGGATCTCATTGTGTGGCCTGAAACTTCTTTTCCGGGATACCTGGAAGATGAACCGGTGATGGCTTCGCAGCTGCGGAGCGTCGCGCGCCAATCCAAGACGTGGGTGCTGGTGGGCGCGCCGACGATTGGCGATTTGGAAAAGGGCCTCCGGTTTTTTAATAGCGCTATTTTGTTCAGTCCCAATGGGGAGGAGGCGGCACGCTATAGCAAGCTGCACTTGGTTCCGTTCGGAGAGTATGTGCCGCTCGAACCCATTTTAGGCTGGGTCCGCAGTTTTGCCGAGATCGGACGTTTTGATCCCGGACAAGAGCTTACGGTTTTTCAAATCGAGTCGCGTTATCAGCCCAATCGTATTCGCCCGAAGTTCGGCGTATTGATTTGTTTTGAGGATATCTTTCCGGGTCTGGTGCGGCGGTTTGTGTTGAACGGCGCGGATTTTCTGGTGAATATGACCAATGATGCCTGGTTTGGCCGCACGAGCGCGCCTTACCAGCACGCGCAGGCTTCTATTTTCCGCGCCGTCGAAAACCGCGTTCCGGTGGTGCGCGCGGCCAACACGGGACTGTCCTGCTTCATCTCATCCGAAGGCCGCATCGTGGCATCGGTCAACGACAAGGGACAGGAAATATTCGTCACCGGCCACCAGGGCTATGACATCACGCTTCGCAAAGGCCAATCTTTCTACACCCGTTTCGGCGACCTCTTTTTGCTGCTTCCCGCCATTTTGCTTTTCGCTTTGAGAAAATTAGTGAAAGTTGAATAATATCAGCCATTTGACATAGAATAAGGAACCATGACAGAGCCATTGAATGATTTGATGAAAGAGCGACTCAAAAAGCTCGAGGCTGTGAAGGCTTTGGGGCTGGAGCCTTTTGGCGGGAAGTTTTTGAAAGACGCTTTCATCGCGGACGTGGTTTCTTCTTTTGAAGAGAATAAAAAAGCGCGGACGGCCGGGCGGATGACGGCCCTGCGGCTCATGGGCAAGACCGCTTTTTGCGACTTGAAAGACGAGACCGGCCGGATTCAGCTATTTGTCAAGGGCGAAAACCTTTCCGACAATGAGAAGAAACTTTTTGACGCGCTGGACATCGGCGATATTCTCGGTGTTGAAGGAGAGCTTTTTAAGACAAAAACCGGCGAGATTTCAATCCGCGTTCAAAAACTCACGATTTTATCCAAAAGCCTCAGACCCTTGCCCGAAAAATGGCATGGCCTGAAGGACGTCGAAACCCGTTACCGCCAGCGTTATCTGGACCTGGCGTCCAACGACGAAATCAAAGCTATTTTTAAAAAACGCGCCTTGGTGGTCCGCTCGCTGCGTAGAACGCTGGATGAACAAAATTATCTCGAAGTCGAAACGCCGATGATGCATCCCATCCCGGGGGGCGCGGCCGGCAAGCCTTTTAAAACGCATCACGAAGCGCTCAATAGGGATCTTTATTTGCGCGTGGCGCCGGAGCTTTATTTGAAAAAACTTCTGGTGGGCGGGTTCGACAAGGTTTATGAAATCAATAAAAGTTTCCGCAACGAAGGCATTTCGACCCGCCACAATCCCGAGTTCACCATGCTTGAAGTGTATACGGCCTATCATGATGTGAATGACGTGATGGCGCTGACCGAAACGTTGATCAGGCAGGCGGTGAAAGACTCCGGCAGTTCCGCAGAGTTGGGGCAATGGGATCGCGTGTCTTTCGCGGACCTCATGAAAGATTCGTTCGGCATCCAACCGGACGACCCGATCGAGCTGTGGGCGGAAAAGCTCAAGAAAAAAGGCGTGAAAATCGAAGGCAAGGATCTTTCCCGCACCCAAATCATCAATATCGTGGGCGAGCTTTTGGATCCGGGCGAGAAAAAGAATCACCCTGTTTTTGTGACGGACTATTTTACGGAGCTCAGTCCACTGGCCAAGAAGAATAAAAAAAATCCCGCCTTGAGCGAGCGTTTCGAGCTTTACATCGGCGGCATGGAAGTGGCCAACGGTTATTCCGAGCTCAATGATCCCATTGATCAAAGGGAGCGTTTTCGGGAAGAGCTTCGCGAAAAAGGCAAGGAAGCCACTTCCCAGGAAGTGGATGAAGATTTTCTCACCGCATTGGAACACGGCATGCCGCCGGCCGGAGGGCTGGGGATCGGCGTTGACCGGCTGGTGATGATTCTCACGGGGCAGTCCTCCATCAGGGAAGTCATTCTTTTTCCCCAGATGAAGTCCGGTAGCGTTGATCGGTTGCGGTAACGAAGCCCGTATCGGTATGCGGCCGCGGCATCGTCGAAGTCAAACACGCAAAACGCAACCGCTTGACGATACGGGCTTCGTTACCGTCGGACGCATGACGAACACCGAAGTATTTTCAGCATGACTTACGAGTGGCTCATCGCCCGGCGCTATATCTGGTCTAAGCGCCGCCATCCTTTTGTCGGAGTGATCAGCACCATTTCCATCCTGGGCATTACCGTGGGTGTCGCCGCCCTCATCACCGTGCTTGCCGTCATGAACGGCTTCGACGAAGAGCTCAAATCCCGCATTATCGGCACCCGCGCGCATCTGGTGCTGGAAAAAGACGGGGTTTTCGATGAAACGGAGGAAGTGGCCGAGCGGCTGGCGGCTATTGGCGGCATCGCGCAGATGGCGCCTTTTATCGAAGGACAGGCGCTGATTCAAAACCAGCAGTGGAGCAGCGGAGTCCTCGTTCGCGGCATTGACCCTCCAAAGGAAAAAAACGTTTCCAAGTTCTACGATTATCTGGTGGATGGAACATTGAGCGACGTTCCGGGAGGGGTGGTGATCGGCTCGGAGCTTAAAAAGCGCATGGGCATCAAGATGGGATCTCAAGTCGGGCTGGTGACGCAAATGAAGAAAAAACCGGCCCCTTTTGTGGTGGAGGGCGTTTTCTCTTCCGGCATGTATGAGTTTGACGCCAATCTTATTTTTCTCAACTGGGAAAGCGCTTCGGCGTTATTCGATTTCAAAAATAGCACGCGGGGCCTTTCCATCGCTTTAAAAAATCCGGAAGACGCCAAAAGTGTCAAAGGCCAGATCCAGGATCTCCTGGGCTTTCCCTATATCGTCCGCACCTGGATGGAAACCAATAAAACGCTTTTCGGAGCGCTGCAGCTTGAAAAAATGGTGATGTTTTTGATTCTGGCGCTGATTATTTTTGTGGCTTGCCTCAATATCGCCGGAAGCCTCACGATTTTAGTGATGGACAAGACTAAAGACATAGGCGTTTTAAAGGCGTTGGGAGCCAAGCCTTTCAGCCTCATGGCCATATTTGCCATCGACGGGTTTCTCATCGGCGGCATCGGCGCCTTGACCGGCTGCGGTGTGGGGATCGGGCTTTGCGCGCTGCTCAAGAAATATTCGTTTATCGACCTGCCGCGAGAGATTTATTACATGGATAAGCTGCCAGTGAGCATGGATCCCGCGGATACCGCGTGGGTGATCGCGGTGGCGCTGGCCTTGAGTTTTTTGTCGGCACTTTACCCAGCGGTGATGGCCGCGCGGCTGGATCCGGTGAAAGCGCTTCGTTATGAGTGACGTTCTTGAAGTTCGGGGCGTGGGCAAGGCTTACCCCGACGGGCGGAAACGTCTTGAAATTTTAAAAGACATTACGTTTTCCGTCCGCAAGGGGGAGGGCGTGGCGATTTTAGGCCCTTCGGGATCCGGGAAGACCACGCTTTTAAATATTGTCTCCGGTCTTGACCGGCCGACGTCGGGAAAAGTTCATTTATTGGGATCGGACATTCACCGGCTGCCGGAATCCTGCCGCGCCGAGTTACGCGCGAAAAAAATCGGCTTTGTCTTCCAATTTTATCATCTGCTATCGGAGTTTTCAGCGCTCGAGAATGTGATGTTTCCGGCCTTGATTCATGGCGATCGCCAAGTCCGCAGGGCCGCGCGGCAAAAGGCTTCATCGCTTTTGGAACGTGTGGGGCTGGGCCATCGCCTGACGCATTTTCCGACGGAACTTTCCGGGGGAGAACAGCAGCGGACGGCAATCGCGCGCGCGCTGATGAACGACCCCGACATTCTTTTTTGCGACGAGCCTACCGGCAACCTGGACCCTGTTTCCGGGACAGGCGTCGCCGAGCTATTGCGGGATTTTTTCGTCAAAGAGGCAAAGACAGTATTGATAGTGACTCATGATGAAAGAATTGCTAGAATGGCCCATCGCGTATGGGACATCGTTACGGGAAAATGGAAGTAGAATCAAGTGTAAAATTTGGAACAGACAATGCATGCAAAATTTGGAACAGACAATGCAAAGTGAAAAATGCGAAATGAAAAATAAGGAGCCGCTGGCGCGGCTTTCATTATAAGTCCCGAAGGGACTCCATTTTTTACATTTTTCATTTCAAATTTTGCATTAACGTCTTCGTAAGGAGTTTTATGAGCCTTAAAATTTATATGGATGGGAAATTGGTCGACAAAAGCGAGGCGCGTGTCAGCGTTTTTGATCACGGACTTTTGTACGGCGACGGTGTTTTTGAAGGGATCCGTTCTTATGATGGCCTTGTGTTTAAATTGCGCGAGCATATCGATCGTCTTTATGAGTCGGCCCACACGCTGATGCTTGAGATCCCGCTCTCCCGGGACGAAATGGCGCGAGCGGTGATCGAGACTTTGAAGGCCAATGGTTTGAAAGACGCTTATATTCGCCTTGTCGTGACGCGCGGCGTGGGCGATCTGGGCCTTGACCCGAGGAAGTGTCCCAAGGCCGGCATTTTCATCATCACGGATAAAATCGCGCTGTATCCCAAGGCCTATTACGACAAGGGTTTGACGCTGGTCACCGTGCCGACGGTGCGCAACCATCCGGAAGCGCTCAACCCGCAGCTTAAGACGCTGAATTATCTGAACAATATTCTGGCCAAGATTGAAGCGACCAATGCCGGCGTGGATGAGGGCATTCTTTTGAACGCCCAAGGCTATGTCACCGAATGCACGGGGGAGAATATTTTTTACGTGAAGGGAAAAGAGATTGTCACCCCGCCGCCTTATGTGGGTATTTTAAAAGGAATCACGCGTGACACGGTAATGCGTTTGGCGCGCAGACTGGAGTTCGCCGTGCGCGAGGACATTTTTACCCGTCATGATTTGTACACCGCCGACGAGGTTTTCCTGACCGGCACTGCCGCTGAAATCGTGCCCGTGGCCAACATTGACAACCGCATGATTGGCGCCGGCAAGCCCGGCAAGACGACGCTGCGCTTGAGCAGGGAATTCCACAAGCTCACGTCCAAAGAGGGAGTGCGAATCACGCATGCTGTGTGACGAATGCGGCAAAAATAAAGCGACGGTTCATCTGACCGAAATCATCAACGAGCAAATCACCAAGCTCAACCTTTGTGAGGGATGCGCCAAAACCAAAGGCTCTGAAGCCGAGCAGCATTTTGGAATAGCGGACCTCCTGTCGGCGTTATCGGATGTGGAAACCCAGCCCGCAACTCCCAGCGTTTCAGGTGTCCAGGCCGGGCCGCTCCCTAAAAACAAATGTCCCAATTGCGGGCTTTCTTACGAAGATTTTAAAAAAGTGGGGCGCTTGGGGTGCAGTGATTGCTACGTTTCTTTCAAGGCCAGCCTCACGCCGCTTTTAAAAAGAATCCACGGCGCCAATCAGCATGTGGGCAAATCGCCCAGTCCCACGGTGATCAAGGACTTGAAAGTATCCGACAAGCTGCGCGGGGATCTGGACCAGGCCAAAATAGATCTGACCCGGGCGATCAAGAATGAGGAGTTTGAAGAGGCGGCGGCGCTGCGGGACAAGATCAAATTTCTCGAAAAGAAATTGAAAGAGCATACCAAAGTATGACCAATATCGATCATCTTCTGAAGCACACCTGCGAATGGCTGCGGGGGACCGGCCCCAACTCCGACATCGTGATGAGTTCGCGCATCCGCCTGGCGCGCAATCTTGAGAAAATGCCTTTTTCGCATTGGGCCAGCAAGAAGCTGGAAAAGGAAGCGCTCGAAATCCTGGAAACCGCTTTGGCGGGCACGGAACTGACGCGCTCGGCGCTGGCCATCCGGATGTCCGAAGTGGACGATGTGGACAAGCAATTTCTCCTGGAACGCCATCTGATCAGCCGCGAACAGATTCTGCACCCCGATTACAAAGCCGTTGTCGTCGGCGACAAGGAAATCATCAGCATTATGATCAACGAAGAAGATCATTTGCGGATTCAGGTCATGCAGTCGGGATTCAATCTCCAGGAATGTTGGCGCATCGCCAGCCGGTTGGACGACTCGCTGCATAAAAAAGTGAAGTTCGCGTATCAGGACGACTGGGGGTACTTGACCGCCTGCCCGACCAATGCCGGCACAGGACTGCGCGCTTCGGTGATGCTGCATTTGCCGGCGCTGGTGATGACCAAGCAAATCAGCCGCGTGCTGCAGGCCATCACGAAACTCGGCATGACGGCGCGGGGACTGTACGGAGAGGGCACCGAGGCCGAAGGCAATTTTTTTCAGATCTCCAATCAAGTGACGCTAGGCTCCGCCGAGGAAGACATCATCGATAATCTGGAGCGCATCATCCGCCAGGTCATCGGTCATGAAGAAAACGCGCGAAAGACATTGATGAAGCAAAACCGCGAGACGCTGCAGGATAAGATTTGGCGCGCCAACGGGGCTTTGCGCAGCGCCTACATCATCAACACCAAAGAAACCATGAGTTTGCTGTCCATGGTGCGCTTGGGCGTGGATATGGGGTTGATCAATGACATTGACCGCCGCGCGGTGAACGAGCTTTTTATCCTGACGCAGCCGGCCCATCTGCAAAAAATCGAAGGCAAGGTTTTGAGTTCGGCCCAGCGGGACGTGAAGCGGGCCAATCTGATCCGCCGCCGTCTCGAAGGCCGTTAGCCACATTGTCATTTCGAGGCCAAAGGCCGAGAAATCTTCTTTAAAGAACACAAGAACAAGATCTCTCGTCGCAAAAAGCGCTCCTCGAGATGACAGTTTTGTTGTAATATAGTGGTGAAGGAGAAGATTCATGTTCAATAAATTTACTGAGCGCGCGCGGAAAGTCATTCTTCTGGCCAAGCAAGAGGCCAAGCGTTTTAATCATGATTATATCGGAACCGAGCACATCCTCCTGGGGCTTTTGAGGGAAGGGGAAGGGGTGGCCGCCGCGGTTCTGCAAAGCCTTGGAATGAATCTCAATAACATCCGCCTGGAAGTCGAGAAGCTTGTTCAGGTCGGACCCGCTACCGTTGTTTCGGGCGACCTGCCGTTTACCCCCAAAGCCAAAAAAGTGATGGAATTGGCCATGGAAGAGGCCAGAACGCTGGGTCATAATTATATCGGCACCGAACATTTGCTGCTGGGCTTGATTCGCGAAGGCGAAGGCGTCGCCAGCCAGGTTTTTATGAATATGGGCCTCGATCTTGAGAAGGTCCGCGAAGAAGTCATCAAGCTTTTGGGTTCCACTACTCCCGGTTCTCAATTTGGGCCTTCCACGCCGCAAGCGCCTCCCAGCGGCGGCGGACCGACTTCCACGGGAAAAACAAAAACGCCCGCGTTGGACGCTTTTGGGCGGGACCTGACCAAGCTTGCGCGGGAAGGAAAACTGGATCCGGTGATTGGCCGTGAGGATGAAATCGAGCGTGTGATGCAAACGCTTTCGCGTCGGCGTAAAAATAATCCTGTTTTACTGGGGGAGGCCGGTGTCGGAAAGTCCGCTATTGTCGAAGGACTGGCCCAAAAAGTATTTAGCGGCGACGTGCCCGAAATCTTAAGAAACAAGAGAGTGATTACGCTGGATCTGGCGCTGATGGTGGCCGGAACCAAATACCGCGGCCAGTTTGAAGAACGCATCAAGGCCGTGATGGATGAAATCAAGCGCTCGGAAAATATTATTCTGTTCATCGATGAATTGCACACATTGGTCGGGGCCGGCGGCGCGGAGGGCGCTATCGACGCCTCCAATATCCTGAAACCGGCGCTGGCGCGCGGCGAGATCCAGTGCATCGGCGCGACCACACTCGATGAATACCGCAAATACATCGAAAAAGACACGGCCCTTGAACGGCGCTTTCAAACCATCATGGTGGATCCGCCATCGGTTGAGGAAACCATTCAAATTCTCCGCGGACTTCGCGACAAATATGAAGCTCATCATAAGGTCAGAATTCTCGACGCGGCTTTGGAAGCGGCGGCCAAGCTCTCCGACCGGTACATCGCCGGCCGGTTTTTACCCGATAAAGCCATCGATTTGATTGATGAGGCGGGAGCGCACGCGCGGCTTTCCACGCATACGGCGCCCCCCGAGATCAAAGAGCTTGAGAAGAAGCTTGAAATGCTCAAAAAGGAAAAAGAAGACACCATCAAAGAGCAGGATTTTGAAAAAGCGGCCGCTTTGAGAGACCAGGAGCGTGAAGCCAAGCGCCTCGCGGAAAAATCCAAAAAAGAATGGATGGAGTCGCGCTCCAAGATTGAGCTGGAGATCGGCGAAGAGGAAATTGCCCGCATTATTTCCAAGTCGACCGGCATTCCGGTTTCGCGTCTGGAAGAAAAGGAAACCGCCAGGCTCCTGCGCGTCGAAGACGAGCTGCGCAAGCGGGTGGTCGGGCAGGAGGAAGCCATTTCATCCATCGCGCACGCGGTGCGCCGATCCCGTGCGGGACTCAAAGATCCCCGCCGGCCGATCGGATCTTTTATTTTCCTGGGGCCCACGGGTGTGGGTAAAACGCTTTTGGCCCGCGCGCTGGCGGAGTTTCTCTTCAACGACGAGAACGCGCTGATCAGTTTTGACATGTCCGAATACATGGAAAAATTCAACGTCTCGCGTTTGGTGGGCGCGCCTCCCGGCTATGTGGGTTATGAAGAGGGGGGTCAGCTCACTGAGCGGGTCCGCCGCCGACCGTACTGCATCGTGCTTTTGGATGAAATCGAAAAAGCGCATCCGGATGTGTTCAATATGCTGCTCCAGGTGATGGAAGAAGGCCGCCTCACCGATTCGCTGGGCCGCAAGGTGGACTTCCGCAACGTGCTTTTGATCATGACATCCAATGTGGGCGCCGATCTTTTGCGCAAGCAGGGGAGCATCGGTTTCAAAGCGCAGGAGCTTTCGGGCGACTATAAGGACATGAAGGGCCGGTTGTTGGAAGAAATGAAAAAGACATTCAAGCCGGAGTTTCTCAACCGCGTGGATGACATCATTGTTTTCCAAAGACTGTCCCGCGAAGAGCTTCTGAAGATAGTCGATATCGAGATCAGCCAGTTTTCCAAGCGTCTGAGCGAGCGCGGCATCGAGTTGGCTCTGGATTCAAAAGCCAAGGAATTCCTTATTTCCAAGGGGTTTGACGTCATGTACGGCGCGCGGCCGCTTCGCCGGACATTGCAAAAATACCTCGAAGATCCGATTGCCGAGGAACTGCTTGCCCGCAAGATCCGGCCGAATGAAATCATTCACGTCACGGTTCGGGAGGGTGAGGACAAGCTCGTCTTTGAACAGGGAGCCAAAAGCGCCGCCGGCGCCAAGTAAGTGAGACGTTTCTTTTTAATCGTTGCGCTGGCAGCGGCGGCATCGCTCTTTCTTAACGCTAAAAAAGAATCGCTGATTTTTCGCGCGACGGATTTTCTGGAGTCTTTTTTGAGCGCCCAGACGGGGTTGGACGTCCAGATCGGCAGTGCCCATGGCCATCTTTTTGGCCATGTGGAGTTTGAGGACGTCCGGGTGGAAGGGTTGTTCTCGGCGAAGAGTGTGCGTTTCCAGTACCGATTTCTTGATTTCTTATCCAAATCCTTCGCTTCCCAATTCAGCGTTGTCATCCAGGATCCGGAAGTTTATTGGAGCCCGCCGACAGGGCTTAACCGGCGCAGTCGTTTTCCTATTTTTGGCTGGGTACGGGAGTGGGCGCTGTCTCAGAAAGAACAAATTTCGGTGCGGGTGGACAATATGACCGTGCATTTGCCGGGTGGTGACAAGATCACCGGCGTGGCGATGATGTACCAGGACAGCGCTTTTGAAATCGAAGTTCCCGTGCGCCATGTGGAGCTGTTGGGCATGGATTTATCCACGACCGTGAAGCTGGAAGGCCGTTTTGAGTTTATGCCGCTGACCCAGGAAGAGGTGATCACCGGCCGGATGGCGACCGAAGGCACGGTGATCAACTGGAAGCCGGCTGTTTATGAATCCAGCGCGCAGTTTGAGTTGTCGCATGATGCCGGCCAGATCACCGCTCGGCTGATGAATCATCTGGATCTGGAGGGAGTTGTGGATTTTCAAGCCGGGAATCAAATCCGGCTGAAGTTAAACGGCAAAGATATTCCCTTGTCGGATTTTGATTTTCTGATGGGGGGCGCCATAGGTGAGGGCGCGGCGCCGGGCCGGGTGGATATTTTTATCGACATTCATGGAAACCCCGATACGCCGAACACCGAAATTCGCTTTCACATGATAGACGGCTGGCTGAAGGCCAAAAATTTTAAAGCGATTAGCGTCAATCTTATCGGAATTTACCCGACGCTGATGGTGACGGACTCGAGGATTTTGCTGGAAGACGGTTCAGTGATGCGGCTGGCCAATAAGCCGGTTGAGCTCTCGACTCTTTTTCAGTCGGGTGTTTTGGAGTCCTTGATCAGCCAGGCGGAGCAGGACACGGTGGTTTGGGGAAATTGGGAATTTCGTCGTCCCGCGGATATCCGTGAGAACCCTGAGTTTCTCATGGAGCGGTCACTGGGAGAAAAAGCCAAGCTGCAGTTCCGGCGTTTCAACGTTGAAGAAGAAGTGGTTGAGCCGGACGCCGAAAAGATGGAAGTGGGTTTTGAGTTCCGTCTTCGCTCCAAAGATTCGGTCAAGTTGGGGCTGAGAGAAGAAGAACGTTTTGTGGGAGTGGAACGTAAGCTTCAGTTTTGAGCTCATTTCAACAAAGGAGGGGCGATTGAGGCTTTTCATTGAAAAGCTGGGGCAATCCGCGGTGGGTTTTGTCGAGTTTTCCGGCGGCGCTTTTTGCCTCTTTTTTCAAACTCTTTTTTGGATCGCCGTGCCGCCTTTCCGGCCCAAACAGATTTACGAACAGATGGTCAGAATCGGCGTTGATTCTCTCCCAATCGCCACACTGACCAGCTTTTTCATCGGTATCGTGCTGGCGTTTCAAAGCGCTTATCAGATGCAAAAAGTAAACGCCGAAATGTACATCCCAAGCCTTGTTTCCATCTCCATGACCCGCGAAATCGGTCCGGTGTTGACGGCGCTGGTGGTTGCCGGCCGCGTCGGGGCTTCGATCGCCGCGGAACTGGGCAGCATGAAAGTTACCGAGCAGATCGACGCCTTGGAAACGCTGGCCGCCAATCCCGTCAAATACCTTGTCACGCCGCGTTTTATCGCGCTTTTCACCATGCTGCCGCTTTTGACCATTTACGCCGATTTTGTCGGCATCATGGGGGGATATCTCGTTTCTGTTTATAAGCTGGGTCTCACCCATGCGATGTATTTCAAAATGTCTTTTGACCCGCTGGTTCTCAAGGATATCTTTACCGGGCTTTTCAAGTCCCTGGTCTTCGCTTGCGTGATTTGCATTATTTCCTGTTTTGAGGGAATGCGCGTGGAAGGCGGCGCTGAGGGGGTTGGCAAAGCGACCACTCAGGCCGTGGTGCTGTCGTTCATCCTGATCATCGTGTCGGACGCCATCTTTACGATGATTTTTTATTTTATTTCATGAAAAGAAGTGTCGGATGATCGAAGCGATTCAAGTCACCAAAACATTTAACGGCCGGCGGGTGCTGAATCGTTTGAGCTTGCGGATCAGTAAGGGTGAGACGCTGGTCATCATCGGACGGTCCGGATGCGGGAAGAGCGTGTTTTTGAAACACATGATCGGTTTGATGCGTCCGGATGAGGGACAGATCGTCGTCGATGGCGTGAATGTGGCGGGGCTTTCGATTAAAGAAATCAACCGGTTGCGCATGCGCTTCGGGATGCTTTTTCAGGCGGCGGCTCTTTTTGATTCGATGACGGTGGGAGAGAATGTCGGTTTCAATTTGATTGAGCATACGGATTTGAGTGAAGGGGCGATCCATGACCGTGTGGAGGAGGCGCTGGAGCTGGTGGGACTCAAAGGCATCCAGGATTTGAAGCCGTCCGAGCTTTCCGGCGGCATGAAAAAGCGGGTAGCGCTGGCGCGGGCTATTTGCATGAGGCCCGAGATTTTGTTGTATGATGAGCCCACGACGGGACTGGACCCCATTATGGCGGACGCGATCAATGACCTGATTATTGAAATGCATGATAAGCTGAAGGTGACTTCGGTGGTGGTGACGCATGACATGGTGAGCGCTTATAAAATCGCCACGCGCATCGCGATGATGTATCAGGGACAGATCATACAGGTGGGGACGCCGGACCAGATCCGGCATTCACAAGACCCCGTCGTCAGGCAGTTCATCACGGGGTCCGCGGCGGGACCGATCACGGATGTTAATTTTAAATCACTAAAAGGAGGTTCCAGCGAATGAGGAAGGCCGGGCTCGAACTGAAAGTAGGCATTTTTGTGGTCACGGCTATCGGTGTTTTATTGTTCCTTATTTTCAAAGCCGGTGATTTTTACCTGAAGCCGGGATACACGGTGCGTTTTATTTTCAGCACGATCAGCGGCGTCACCAAAGGTTCTCCGATCCGGTTGGCCGGCGTGGACATTGGCGAGGTGAAGGAGATCCGTGTGGTTCGTGGGGCTGAGGGAAAGACCCAGGCGGAGGTTTATGCGCGGATCGTCGAAGGCATGTACATCGAGGAAGATTCGGAAGTGCGGATCAATAGCCTGGGTTTATTGGGAGAAAAATATATTGAAATCATCCCAGGTGTCGGCGGCGCCAAAACCATTCCGGTGGGCGGAACGCTTTTTGGGAAGGAATCCATCGCGCTGGATGACTTGACGACGAGCGGCACGCGATTGATCAGTAAAATCGAATTTGCCGTCGACAATATCGGTGAGGTGGTGTCGGACCCTGAGTTTAAAGCCTCTTTAAAGGGCACGTTCACTCATGCCGATAAGGCCGCGCTTCAGTTTTCTGAAATGATGGCGGACTTAAAGGAAGCCGCCGCTTCGGCGCGCGTCATTTTAGCCCGCCTGCGGGAGGGGGAAGGCACGATCGGCCATTTGTTGAAGAACAAAAAAATCGCCGAGAATTTGGAAGCGTTCACCGAGGACATCAAGGCCAACCCCTGGAAGCTGCTGAAGAAGGGATAGGATAATGACATTTGGTTTCATCAGGATTCTATTTGTTTTAATTAGTATGGTGGTCGGGTTCCAGCTGGGTTCTGCATATGAGGGTTTTGGCAGCGGCTGGGGGCTTTTTGGTATTGGCGCCGGCGCAGTTGTGGCGCTGATCATCGTCTTGATTGAGCGGGGCGCGGGAAAGCTTTCCTTGCGCGGCCTTTCAGCCGCTGTGTTTGGCTTGATCCTCGCGCTGATTGTCTCCCGTTTTTTGATTCAGGCCATCGATTTGATCCCGGACCTGGATCAAACTTTCGGTTCGGCGCTCAAATTGGTTTTGGTTCTTATTCTCTGCTATTTTGGCGTGATTTTTTCCATGCGCGGCCGCGATGAATTCAATGTCATCATCCCCTATGTCAAATTTGAGCGGCAGGACCAGCGCGATGAGATTTTTCTTTTGGACACCAGCGTCATCATCGACGGCCGGATTCTGGATATTTGCCAGACGAAGTTCGTTGAAGGCCGGTTCATGATTCCGCGTTTCATTTTGAAGGAGCTTCAGCAGGTGGCGGATTCCCAGGATGCCCTGAAGCGCGCGCGCGGACGACGGGGCCTGGATATTTTGAATAAGCTGAAGAAGCTATCGCATGTGAATTTGAAAATCGATGAAAAAGATTTTGCGGAGTCGCTGACGGTGGACGAAAAGCTCGTTAAACTCGCGAAAGTGGTGGGCGCTAAGGTTTTGACCAATGACTTTAATTTGAATAAAGTGGCCGAGTTTCAAGGCGTGACTATTCTCAACATCAATGATCTGGCCAACGCGCTGAAACCCATTATTCTTCCCAATGAAACACTGGATGTGAAACTGGTTAAAGAGGGCAAAGAGCCCAATCAGGCCATCGGGTATCTGGATGACGGCACGATGGTGGTGGTGGAAAATGGCCGCAGATCGCTTGGAACGCTTCAGAGAATTGTAGTGACATCTGTCTTGCAAACCGCGGCCGGGCGGATGATTTTTGGAAAGTTACCGAGTTCTCGTTGAAATGAAGGTGTCGGCCATTGTTCCGGCAGCGGGGCTGGGACGGCGTTTGAAGGCCAAAGGATCAAAAGCTTTATTCGAGATCGACGGCAAGCCGCTTTTATTGCACACCCTGGCGCGGTTAAAGCGCTGCCACGCGTTTTTGGACATTGTTATCGCCGCGCCCGCGCGTCATTTGCGGGAAATCATTCAGCTGGTGGATGGCGAAAAAATCGCCAAAGTAAAAGTTGTGGCGGGGGGCAAGACCCGCGCCGAATCGGTCCGAAACGCTTTTTTGGAAACAGCGCCCTCTTCCGAATGGGTGCTGGTGCACGACGCGGCGCGGCCGCTGGTGAGTCCCGCTCTTTGTAAAAGACTTTTGGATGGCGTTCGCGAAACGGGCGCGGCTATTCCCGTGGAGCCTGTCGCGGCGACGGTAAAAGAAGCCGACGCCAAAAATGAGTACGTCCGGAGAACCGTTAAGCGGGAGCGGCTTTTTTTGGCCCAAACGCCGCAGGTATTCCGGAAAGATCTTTTGCGTCAGGCTTATCGCCGTTTGGGCAAGAAAGCGTTTTTGGCCACCGATGAAGCCGGGCTTTTTGAAGGATCCGGTGTTCGCGTGAAGCTGGTGGAAGGGGAAAAACAAAATTTGAAAATCACAACACCCGATGACGTCGACCTTTATCAATTTTATGCGCACCGGAATCGGGTATGACATTCACGCCCTGAAAAAAGGGCGTAAGCTGGTGCTGGGAGGTGTCGCCATCCCTTTCAACAAGGGGCTTGCCGGGCATTCGGACGCGGACGCGCTTTATCACGCGTTGGTGGACGCGCTTTTGGGCGCCATGGGTGAGGGGGATATCGGCGCGCACTTTTCTGACACGGACCCCGCTTTCAAGAACGCCGGCAGCGCGCTTTTTGCCTCTAAAACAAAAGCGCTTTTGAAGAGAAAGGGCTGGTCGGTCGCCAATGTGGACGCGGTTATTTTGGCGGAATTGCCCAAGATGGGGCCTTACCGGGAAGCGATGAAAAAAAATATCGCGCGGGACTTCGGCATCGCTTTGGATCGGATCGGGATCAAGGCAAAAACCAACGAAGGCTTTGGCGCTATCGGCAAAGGCGACGCGATCGCCTGCTGGGCGACAGCGCTTATAGAAAAAAGCACGAAATCCGAAGCGCGAAGCACGAAACAAATTAGAAATTAGAATGACCAAAAAATCAAACAAGATGTTTATAAAATTGAAATTTGAAAAATTTGAATTTGTTTCGGATTTCGATATTCGCGCTTCGGATTTAACCGGAGGAATCTGACTTGATTTTTCTTATCCTGATACTTGTCATTGTTTCGCTAATCGCGGCAAAAGTCGTAATTTATAAGATTTTTTTCAATGATGATGTCAAAGCGGTGATGGAGCGTGATCCGGCGGCGGCCGGAGAGATCAGCGTGATTCTCACCTATCCGGGACTACACGCGCTTTTTTATTACCGCATCGCCCACGCGGTGCATAAGGCCCGTTTCTTTTTTCTGGCGCGCTTTATTTCCCAGTCGGCCCGCTGGATCACCGGCATTGAAATCCACCCGGGCGCTGTCATCGGCAAGCGTTTTTTTATCGATCATGGCATGGGAGTGGTGATCGGCGAAACAAGCGTTATCGGCGACAATGTGACGCTTTTTCAAGGGGTAACGTTGGGCGGCACCGGTAAAGAAAAGGGTAAGCGGCATCCTACGCTCGGCGACAATGTTGTTATCGGCACCGGCGCCAAGATTTTAGGCAATATCCATATCGGTGACAATGTCAGTGTGGGCGCCAATGCTGTTGTTTTGCGTGATGTTCCCGCCAACTCGACGGTGGTGGGCGTGCCGGGTCGTATCGCCAGCCGGCAAGGCCGCAAGCTGCCGCATGGCATCAATCTCGACTACACGACGCTGCCGGACCCCCTCACTCAAGCGCTTGAAAAACTCCAGCACGAAATCGACAAAATCGAAAACGAACTCAAAGATTTCGATGGAAACCCTCCTCACAAGAAATCCCACTAAGACATCCTGGCGCAAGTGAGCTCCGGTGGGGTATCCGCCTGGCGGACGCACGATTCCCCCCGCGCGGGAATCGCCCCCCTATTCTTATCCGCCTAGATGTATTGACAAAAGGCACACATTAAGGTAATCTTGACTAGTGGATAAACTCTACGAGTGGGATCAGGCAAAAAATCAGAAGCTCATTTTGGAAAGAGGAATCTCTTTTGAGGCTGTTGTAACAGCTTTGGGAGAAGGGTCAATTTTAAAGATAGTTCCGGGAAAGGGGCGTTACCAGCATCAAAAACAGTTCATTCTTGTTATCAACGAGTACGTTTATGTCGTCCCTTTTGTGGAAAATGAGCAAAAGATTTTTTTGAAAACAATTATACCGAGCCGCAAACTGACAAAACAGTATTTATTGGGAGGAAACGATGAAGAAGTATAAACTGGATAAAGAAGAGCAGGATATTCTTGACTCTATTGAGCAGGGGGAATGGAAAGCGGTTAAGCCAACTAAGCGGGAATTGGCACATTACGCTGTTATTGCCAGAAACACGCTTAAAAAGGATCAGAGAATGAACATCCGTATTTCAAAAGCCGATTTGAATCGAATCAAAGTCAGGGCCGCTGAAGAGGGTATTCCCTATCAGACGCTTGTGGCCAGCATTATTCATAAATATGTCTCACACGCTATTGCCGCATAATGCTTGAAATCTATAATTCTCTTAAACGTCAAAAGGAAGTATTTGAGCCTCTAAAAAAAGGGCAGGTTCGGATGTATGTTTGCGGGCCTACCGTTTATGACGAACCTCATATTGGTCATCTTCGATCCGTCTATGTTTTTGAAGTAATGCGCAACTATCTGGCGAAGAGCAGTCATAAATATGAAGTTACATTTGTTCGAAATGTGACTGATATTGATGACAAAATTATTGAGAAAGCACGATCGTCCAACGGAGATCTCAGCCTAGAAACAAAAAATGTTTCCACCAGATTTTATAGTCTTTATCACGAGAATTTAATCAAATTTGGTATTAGAGACCCTGATCATGAGCCCTGGGCAACCAAGCACATTCCCGATATGATAAAGTTTATATCAGGACTGATTGACAGGAATATCGCTTATCTCAGCGATGGCGATGTCTATTATGATGTCAAAAAATTTCCCGGGTACGGTAAATTGTCCCATCAGGATACGGATGCCATCCTAAAAAATGTCCGTATTGAAAAGAATGAAAAGAAACGGAATCCTCTGGATTTCGCTCTTTGGAAAAAATCCAAAGAGGGAGAGCCCTTTTGGGAAAGTCCTTGGAGTAAAGGACGGCCTGGCTGGCATATTGAATGTTCAGCGATGAGCCAAAAATATCTTGGGGACGTTTTTGATATTCACGGCGGCGGTTTGGATTTAATCTTCCCGCATCATGAAAATGAGATAGCGCAATTTGAAGGGTTAACGGGTACAAATCCGGTCAGCTACTGGGTCCATCACGGACTGATTACCGTCAATGGCCAGAAAATGTCCAAATCATTAAAAAACTTTATAACGCTAAAAACGCTTGAAGATAAAAACCCTCATGCAATTGAAGATCTAAAGATGCTTTTCTTGCTCACTCATTATTCTATGCCGTTAGATTACTCGGAAGAGAAGATGCAAATGGCGCGGGCCATTAGAGAGCGTTTTTTGAATTTTTTTGATAAAGCCTCCCAATTGACCAGTAAAACAAAAACGGAGTTGGTTTCATTTGGCTCAGATATTGAAAGAGCAATGGACAATGATTTTAATACCCCGCAGGTTTTAGCTGTTTTTCATAACATGATTGATTTGGCATATGCCAGACTTATCCAGCATAAACAGGCGGATCTCTTTCTGGACACGGCCAGAAAAATTCGTTTATTTTTTGAGAAAGTTCTTTGCTTGGATATGGATCCGGCAAAGCTGAGAGTGGTGGATAAGGAGCTTAAACAAGAAATTGAAGAGGGTATTTATCAACGAGATGAAGCGAAAAGGAATAAAAATTTTAAACTGGCAGATAAAATTCGTCAAAAGTTACTGGCAAAAGGCATCCTATTGACGGACTTGCCTGGTGGTAAAACTGAATGGAGAAAACTTTGAATCCCAAGAAAAAAGGGATGTTGATTACGTTTGAAGGCGGAGAAGGAAGCGGGAAGTCGACTCAGATCCAGATTCTTTATGATGCTTTGAAGAGAGAGGGCCGGTCCGTGTTTTTGACGCGGGAGCCGGGCGGCACAAAGCTTGGCGAAAAGATCCGGGATGTGCTCTTGGATCGCAAGAACGCGTCTATCACCCCGCTTTGCGAAACGCTGCTCTACATGGCCAGCCGCGCGCAGATTGTGGAAGAAATCATCCGCCCCGAGCTTGAGAAGGGAAAAATCGTTCTTTGTGACCGGTGGCTGGACGCGACGGTGGCTTATCAGGGGTATGGCGCCGGCGTGAACGTAAAATGGATTGAGCAAGTGGGGAAAATGACGACCGGTTTCGTGCGGCCCACCATGAGTCTTTTTTTTGATCTGCCGGTCGCCGATGGCTTGGGCCGTCTGCGGGGCAAAAGGGCGCTGGACCGCATGGAAAAAAAGAGCGTTTACTTCCATCAGAAAGTTCGGAACGGGTTTCTGGCCATTGCCCGCCGTGAGCCCGGTCGTTTTAGGCGCATTCCGCTGCAGGAATCCGATACGATTGACCAAGTGCACGCGAAAGTGATGAATATTCTCCGTGACATCCTCTAAAGAAACCGACGCTTTGAAGCGGGCGATTGGGCGCAGTCAGCTCGCGCACGCGCTTTTGTTTACAGGCGCCCGGGATTCGGGCCAAAAAGAAGCGGCGCTGTGGCTGGCTCAAACTCTTTTTTGCCGCGAGGGCGCGCGCGGCGAAGCGTGTGGCGCGTGCATCGATTGCCGTCAGGCTTTAAAAGGTTCTCACGCGGATCTTTTTATCCTGGCTCCCGAAAAGGACGCGCAAGGCATCAAAGTGGAAGAAGTCCGTTCGCTCATCACGCGCGCCGGTTTTAAGCCGCTGCGGGCGCCTTGCAAGGTGTTTATTATTGAAGAAGCCGACCGGATGAATGAAATAGCGCAGAACGCCCTTTTGAAGACTTTGGAAGAGCCGCCCGGACACGCTTATTTTGTTTTGATCGCCTCGGCTTTGGAAAAAATCCTGGTCACGATACGTTCGCGGGTTCAAACGCATCCTTTTCTGCCGCGCGCCGTCGAGACGGCGCTGGATGAAGAGGAGGCAGTTTTAAACAGGGAGCTTTTAAACTATGCGGAGGGTTTCTCGACAACGCCGCCGGATTTGACAAAACTTTCCCGTGACCGCATCGCCGTGATGCTGGACACGCTGATCGAGTTTTATCGTGGGGCGTTTTTGATGAAAGCGGGCGCTGAGGACCTGACCGATTCAGCGCGGCGCAGCCAGTGGCGCAAGGCCGCCCGGCGCTTCCGCTCGTCCGAGCTTGAGCGGCGCATTGAGCTTTTGGGTGAGTTCCGGGAAAATCTTTCAGGAACGATTCACACGAAACTGGCGCTTTCGGTATTGTGGGACCGATTAAATGAGAATAACCAATGACCAATAAGACAATCACCAAACGATTTTATCTGACCACACCGCTTTATTATGTGAATTCGCGGCCGCATATCGGCCACTCCTACACCAATATCGCCGCCGATACGCTCGCGCGGTTTATGCGGCTACGCTACGGGAAAGACCATGTTCATTTTCTGACCGGCACCGACGAGCACGGACAGAAAATTGATAAGGCGGCGCAGGCGGCCGGCATGGCGCCGCAGGAATTTGTCGATAAGATTTCCGCTACTTTTAAGGATCTCTGGACGAAGCTCGATATTTCTTATGACGATTTTATTCGTACGACTGAGCCGCGGCATGTCAAAGCCGTTCAGGCGGTATGGAAAGAACTTGAGAAGCGTGGGCGGGTGTATAAGGCCGGTTATTCCGGTTGGTATTGTACGCCGGATGAAACGTTTTGGACTGAAGGGCAAGTTTTTCAAGAGAATGGAAAAAATCTTTGCCCCGAGTGCAAGCGCCCGGTGGAGCGCATTGAAGAAGAAAACTATTTTCTGAAGATGTCGGACAAGCAGGAGTGGTTGATCCGCACCATTCGCGAGGCCAAGGATCTGGTGATCCTGCCCGAAACAAGGCGCAATGAAGTGTTGGGGTTTCTGGAAAATAATGTGCTGCAGGATTTGTGCATTTCCCGGCCCAAAAATCGCCTGCTTTGGGGCATCCCGTCTCCTCTAAGCGATGCGCATGTCACCTATGTCTGGTTTGACGCGCTGATCAATTACATCAGCGCCGTGGGTTATGGTGTTGATGAGAAATTGCAGAAAAAATGGTGGCCGGCGGATGTGCATATCATCGGCAAAGATATTTTGAGGCATCACGCGGTTTATTGGCCTATTTTACTGGAAGCGCTGGGGCTTCCGACTCCCAAGATGATTTTCGCTCACGGCTGGTGGGTGCAGGGTGGTGAGAAAATGTCCAAGTCTCGCGGCAATGTCGTGGATCCGCTGGAAATCGTCGATCGTTTCGGAGTGGACGCCTATCGCTATTTTCTGCTGCGCGAAGCGTCGTTCGGCCAAGACGGCACGTTCAGCGAGGAAGCTTTTATTCTGCGCTACAACACGGACCTGGCCAATGATCTGGGAAACTTGCTGAACCGGACGTTAACCATGTGCGAGAAGTATTTTGAAGGTGAGATCCCTGCATTCAATCCTGAAAAAATGCAAAAGCTCTCTTATGATGAAGCTAATCCTGATGAAATTGCCAAATTAATCTTTAAAAATAGAGCTACGTTGGAGGCAATGGCCAGTAACTTGCCTGATAAAATTTTAGAATTGATGCGCCGACTGGCATTCTCAGAAGTTTTGGCGGAAGTTTGGGCTATTGTAAGCGAAGCTAACAAATATATTGAACGATCGGCGCCATGGGCTCTTGCCAAGCAGGGTAAGTTCGAGGAACTTAGATGTGTAATTAATACTTTGGCAGGGGTCTTGAAAGTGACGGCAAGGGCTGTGTGGCCTTTTATGCCTACGATTGGTAAAGAAATTTGGACTCAATTAGGAATGAAAGAATCAATAGAAAAAAACATTTTTATCAAAGGTAGTGTTGACGAATATTTCTTAACCGGAGGAGTTGTTTCTAAAGCTGCCCCACTTTTCCCTAGAATAGAATCTAAGAAGGGTGATTTGACATAATTATGCCATTATGCCATAATTGGGTTAAATCAAGGAGAGAGAGATGATTCGAACAATGGTGTATTTGCCAGAGGCGCTACATAAGTCGATTAAACATTTGGCTGTTGAGAGGGGAACCTCCATTGCCAAGCTTGTGACAGAGGCACTGGAAACCTTATACCAAGAGGATATTGAAGATTTACGCGTCGGGCATGAGCGTCTTCAAAGCTATCAAGCCCAACCCGCCAAAAGCACTTCCTACGCTTCTTATCGGACCAAACGGCTGAAGCGATAGTGAACAAGCTCTATGACATTGCTCTAGAACCCCATGCTGAAAGGGATCTGGACAAGCTGCCCAAAGAAATATTTTCTAAAATAGATAAAACCATTTTCTCTTTGGCTCGGAACCCAAGGCCATTTGGAGTAAAAAAGCTAGATCAAACATTGCATCGGGTTCGGTTCCGTGATTGGCGGATTGTTTACGCTATATTGGATAAAGAAGCTCGTGTAGTTATTTTGCGCGTTGTGCGGCGTAACGAGAAGACCTATAAAGGATTTTAGATGGAAGCTTACCTCGACTATAATTCCACTACTCCGGTGGATGCGCGGGTTTTTGAAGCTATGAAACCCTTTTTTTTCGAACAGTTTGGCAATGCTTCCAGTTTTCATCAAAAAGGCCAGGCTACGCGACACGCGATTGATCAGTCGCGTGAGAGGCTGGCTGATTTTCTCGATGTGGAGCCGGGGGATATTGTTTTTACCTCGGGCGGCACCGAGGCGGACAATCTTGCTTTGAAAGGCGCCATGGAAGAACGCGCGCCGGGCAGGGATCATCTGGTGGTTTCGGCCATTGAACACCAAGCCATTTTGCATGCCGCGCAATATTTATCTAAAAAAGGCGTTAAGGTCACCGTTGTTCCCGTGGACGCTCAAGGCATCGTGCGGGCGGATGAGCTGGAAAAGGCGATAACGGATCGAACGGCGCTTGTCAGCATCATGCACGCCAATAATGAAGTCGGCACCATTCAGCCTATTGGTGAAATCGCGGCTCTCGCGCATCGCCATGGGGCCTGGTTTCACACGGACGCCGTCCAGTCTTTCGGGAAAATTCCTATCGACATTGAGGGGATGGGAATAGATCTGTTGTCAGTTTCCGCGCATAAAATTTACGGCCCCAAGGGCATCGGCGCGCTTTATGTCCGCAAAGGCGTGAAGCTCAAGGCCGTTACGCATGGAGGCCATCAGGAAAAAAATATGCGTCCGGGCACTGAGAATGTGGCCGGCATTGTGGGATTCGGAAAAGCGGTGGAGCTGGTTGCCGCCGAATATGCCGGCGATATGAAAAGAGTCGGCGTGTTGAGAGATAAACTGGAAAATGGTTTTAAGTCCGCCGTCGGGAATGTGCAGGTGAATGGCGATCCCCAAAGGCGTGTGGCCAATACGCTCAACATGTCTTTCGAGGGCCTGGACGGCGAAACTCTTCTCATGAACCTGGACCTCAAAAAAATCTATGTTTCCACGGGTTCGGCCTGCACGGCGGGTTCGGTGGAGCCGTCGCATGTGTTGATCGCCATGGGACTGCCGGAGAAACTGGCCCGCGCGGCGATCCGGTTTTCGCTGGGGCGATTTACTACCGAGGAAGAGATCGATTTTGTGCTGAAAGAAATACCGGGGATTGTGGAGAGATTGAGAAAAGCATCCACAGAAAATAAGCACGAAATCCGAAGCACGAAGCACGAAACAAATTCAAAATTAAAATGACCAAAATATCAAACAAGAGGTTTGGAAAATTGAAATTTGAAAAATTGGAGTTTGTTTCGAATTTCGTGCTTCGTGCTTCGAATTTATGTTGGTAGATACTCATTGCCATCTTCATTTTGATGCTTTTGACGCTGACCGTGACGCGGTGATTGATCGGGCCCGCGCGGCTGGGGTGAAGGGACTGATCAACGTCGGCACTGATCCTCAAAACAATGAAGCGGCTTGGAAGCTGGCCAGCCAGCATTCTTTTATGCGATTTACAGCCGGACTTCATCCGCATTCCGCGCATGAAATAGGGGATGAGGACTGGAAAACTCTAGAACGTTTTGTAAAAGAGAAAAAACCCTCGGCAATTGGCGAGATCGGTTTGGATTATTTTAAAAGCGAGGCGGCTCCTGCCGTTCAAAAGAAAGTATTTGAGCGCATGCTGGGCATCGCCATGGACGCCGAGCTTCCGGTTATCGTTCACTCCCGCAACGCGTTTGAGGATACCTTTGAGATGCTCGCCCGACACAAGGGACGCCTTAAGGGGGTCATGCATTGCTTTTCTTACGATGAAACGGCCCTTTTCAAGCTTTTGGATTTGGGATTTCATGCGTCTTTCACGGGGAATATTACTTTTAAAAATGCCGGAGCGCTTCTTGAAGTGGCTACCCAAATACCCTTGGACCGCATCATGCTGGAAACCGATTCTCCTTATTTGGCGCCTCAGCCCCATCGTGGAAAGCGCAATGAGCCGGCGCACTTGGTGGACGTGGCGCGTTTTCTGGCCCAGTCCCGTAAAATTAGCGTCGAAGAGCTTGAAAACACGACCACTCAAACCGCCGCTCATTTTTTTGGGCTGAAGGAATTAAAATGAAAACACTCAACGCCATCGGTGAGTTTGGTTTGATTGAACAAATCCGTGGATGGGTGAAGAAAGCGGATAAGTCCGTTGTGATGGGGATTGGCGATGACGCCGCGGTGCTGCGTTTGGGCGGCGCCAAAGACCTTCTTTTTACAACGGACATGCTGATCGAAGACCGGCATTTCCGGCGTGGGGAAGCCACCGCGTATGAGATCGGCCGAAAAGCGCTTGCCGTGAACGTGAGCGATATCGCGGCCATGGGTGGCGCGCCTCAATGCGCGGTGGTGGCTTTGGGAGTGCCGTCCGACTTGCGGGTAGATTTTGTGAAAGATTTGTACAAGGGGATGAATGATTTGGCGCGCGCCTTTGGCGTGAAGCTGGTGGGAGGGGATACCAATCATTCGGATAAAATAATCATCAGCGTGGCTCTTTTGGGAGAGGTCGGCCGCGGGAAAGCGGCGCTGCGTTCGGGAGCCAAAGCGGGGGATGTCGTGTTTGTCACTGGGGAACTTGGCGGCAGTTATTCCTCAAAAAAACATTTAAATTTCACGCCGAGAATCAAAGAAGCGCGCTATCTGACAGAGCATTTTAAAATCCACGCGATGATGGACCTTTCGGACGGTCTGGCATCGGATTTGACGCGCATGTCGCAGGCTAGTCGGGTGGGGTTTATTCTCAGCGAAGACGCTATCCCTGTTTCCAAATATGAAAATCTGCAAAAAGCTTTGACGGATGGCGAGGACTTCGAGCTTCTTTTTACGCTTGCGCCCCGCGACGCGGCAAAGCTCACGTTGACTTATGACAGAAAAAAAATGGCGCCCATCCACCCGATCGGAAAAGTCGTTGAAAAAAAATACGGCCTTCGTATTTTAAAAAAGGATGGGACTTATTCTTTGCTGGAAGGAAAAGGTTTTGAGCATTTTTAAAACCATTTCACTGGCCCAAACCAGAAAGATAGGCCAAGCGATAGGCCAGCAGCTCAAAGCGGGGGACGTGGTTGCTTTGACCGGTGAGCTGGGCGCGGGCAAAACGACGCTGGTCAAAGGGATAGCCCATGGACTGGGTGTCAAAAAGGCCGATGAAACGGTTTCCAGTCCCACTTTTACATTGATTCATGAATACGCCGGGCGTGAAAAAGTGTATCATCTGGACTGGTATCGTTTGGCGCGGGTGGAGGGCGAAGACGCTTTTTTGGCGGAGGAATGCATGCGCTCGGGTGGTGTTTGTCTAATCGAGTGGGCCGAGCGTGGAAGAAATCTTTTGCCAGCGAAACATTTGAAAATAACCATGAAGCACGCCGGACCTTCTTCGCGTCAGATTGAAGTCAAATGACACTGCTCGCTTTTGATACCTCTTCGCGAAGGTTGAGTGTAGCGCTTCTGGCAGGACCAGCGGCGGCCTGGCGAGAGTCGGAGTCCGGTGACTCGCCCTCCGAAATGCTAATCGTGACCATCGACGGGTTGTGTCGTAAACATAAAATAAAACCCGCGGATATCCATTTTGTGGCCGTGGGGTTGGGGCCCGGATCGTTTACGGGTTTGCGGGTGGGTGTGATGACTGCCAAGATGCTGGCTGTGACGCTGGGCGCCAAAGTGGTGGGCATTTCCAGCCTCGCCGCATTGGCCCATGCCAGCGGTCTCAAGGGACGGGTTGCCGTCATGCGCGACGCGCGCAAGGGGATGGTGTATGGCGCCAGTTACGACATTGGAGAAAAATTTAAGGAAATCATAAAGCCCGGTTTATTTTCCCGGGAAGATTTTTTAAAACAGGTCGGCTCCGTGGAATGGGTTCCTGAAGACACGTTTCCCAGCGCCGCCAGCATCGGTAAAATCGCGCTAGACCTTATCCGGAATAAAAAATTCATCCCTCCCGAAAAGCTTGAGCCCCTTTATCTTCATCCCCGCGATTGCAATGTGACCCGGGGTCTGACCCCCCTGGGGAAACAGCGATGAGCGCCAAGAGGCCATTGGTCGGGGGTCAGACCCCAACGTCGACCCCAACTCCGCTCCTATGGGCCGAAGTGCACCTAGATGCTCTGATCAACAATTTAAAAGTCGTCCGCCGTATTTTAAAAAATCAAAAAACAGAAGTGCTGGCCATCGTGAAAGCGGACGCTTACGGCCACGGAATGGTTCCCGTGGCCAAGGCCTTGCAGAAGGGTGGAGTGAATTTTTTTGGTGTGGCGACACTCGATGAGGCGATGGCTCTCCGAAAAGCCCTTCCTGCGGCGCGGATTCTGGTTCTGGGCAGTTGTCACCGGAGTCAGGTCCGCCTTTTTATCCGCCACCGGATCACGCCCACGGTGTCGTCAGCGGAAGACGCCCGGTTTTTTGAGGAGGCCGCGCCCGAAAACGGCCGATTCCCCGTGCATGTCAAAATCGACACCGGCATGGGCCGGCTCGGCGTGTGGCATGAGCATGCCGAGGACTTTGTTTTGGAAATCGCCCGGATGGAAAACATCACCGTGGAAGGGCTTTACACGCACTTTTCCCGCGCCGATCACTCGGAAAAAATTCACACACTCGATCAGCTGGATTGTTTCGAAAAGGTGATCGCGCGCCTGGAAGCCCGGGGTGTCAGGGCCCGCTACCGGCACGCGGCCAACAGCCTCGGGGTGATTCGTTTCAAAAAATCGCACCTCAATCTCGTGAGACCAGGCATTATTTTGTACGGCCTGAGGCCGTCGGATGAAAAACTGCCGCGTGGCATTCGCCCCATTTTGAGTCTCAAGACGCGAATCGCTTTTTTGAAGGACGCGGGGAAGGGGCGGGTCTTAAGTTATGGCGCCACCCATCGCGTGTCGCGCCCGACGCGCATCGCCACCCTGCCCGTGGGTTACAGCCACGGCTACCGGTGGGCGCTTTCAAATAAAAGCCACGTCATCGTGCGCGGGAGGGCCTGTCCCGTCGTGGGCCGCGTCACCATGGACCAGACGCTGGTGGACGTGGGGGCACTCCCATCGGCGAAACGCTGGGATGAGGTGACGCTCATCGGTCAGGACGGCGCAATCAGGGTCCTCGCCGAAGACCTCGCCCGCTGGATAGGGACCATTCCTTACGAAATCGTATGCGGACTCAGTAGCCGTATCCCCAGAATCTACAAGCGGTTTACTCGTAATGAGTCCAAGCGCTCACGCGCAGGTTGCCATCGGGTTTACAATAGCTTAGAGTAATCCGTGATGCTCTTAAAAAAACCGACTCTCTGCGCGACCGTGATTCTTCTCCTGGGCATCTCCTCTGGATGCGCCACTTTCTCTTCCTCTTTGAACGCGCGCTTGGATGCGGACAGCCTCGCCAGAAACGGCGGTTTTCAAAAAGCGCTGATCTCCGCGGATCCGTTCGTCCTCACCTCATACACACGCTTCAAAAGACCCGGAGAGACGCTTCATGTCTATATAGAAGGGGACGGACTGGCCTGGCGTTCGCGAAACAGGCTCTCGGATGACCCGACGCCCAGGCACGCGCTCGTCCTAGAGCTGGCTTCCAAAGATCCGTCCGACAACGTAGCTTATTTGGCGCGGCCCGGCCAGTATGCGCCGGTCGAACCTCCTTGCGACTCGGTCTATTGGGCGGAAAAACGATTCTCCGAAGAAGTGATCGCGGCGATGGACCGCGCGGTGAATGAGTTGAAACAACAGGCCGGCGCTCAAAAAGTGCGCCTTACGGGCTACTCGGGAGGAGGAGCGGTGGTGGTCCTTTTGGCCGCCAGACGGCACGACGCGGTTTTTTTAAGGACGATTGCCGGAAATCTTGATCCGGAGGCCGTGAACCGCCATCATCGCGTGAGTCCTTTGAGCGGTTCTTTGGATCCCATGGACGTCGCGGCCAAAGTCGCCGCGATCCCCCAAGAACACCTGGTAGGCCGAAAAGATAAGATTGTCCCGCCTTTCATCGCTCGAAATTTCGTTCAGAAGGAGGGCAGTCCTCCGACCGCGAAGATCATAGAGATCAACGCCGATCATTGGTCCGGCTGGGTGGATCAGAACTGATGCCGCACTTTCAGCATCCCATTATGACTGATGAATCTGTCTTTAAACTCCACATCGTATCCTACGGAAACATCGGTATGGCTTCCGCAGCTAAAATTAAGCAGTCCTCCGACAACAAATCGGTGTCGATCCGGTTCGACTCCCAGCGTTTTGAATGACGTGGCGCCGCCCGAAAAATTTGAGCTGATATCGGTCCTGTCTCCAACCATGTCCCAGTACCACATCCCGTGAAGATCGGTGGAGGGCTGATTGCTTCCCGCTTTCGCCGGATGCGTTAGTTTCAGACCCAATCCGGATTCGACCGTATCGTACTGTTGCCTGTCTACCTGAAGGCTGATCTCTCCCGCTCCGATCTCCCGATAGCCGCCAAGCGTCAGGTGTGTGTACCCGATCGAGGCCAGAGGAGTCACGGTCACAGGCCCGCTGCTCAGATCATACCCAAGCTCCGTTTGAGCCGTGTACTGCTGGCCCCAATGATCGAACGTCGCCCGATAGGTGTCCGAGCCGATATTGGCTGTGCGGCTTCCGTCGTAGTGGTTCAGGCCGAACGCCATGAGACTGTACAGACGCCAGCGGTCACTGAAGTCATGTTCGTGATAAAGGGTCCATTGATAGCCGTCAATCAAAGTATTTCCGAAGACAGACGTGTCATAATTGATCCCGCTTTGAGCGTAGGTGAAAGCCAGGCCGAGTGTGTCCGCGTCATCGATCTCGGCATCTACACCTAGGGTTGCGCCTCCATAAATTGCGGAATACCCTTCCTCGCCCTTTCTAGCGTTCTGGTCGGCATAACCGCCCACAAGTTTTGCCCAGATCGACTTCGCTGAAAATGCATCCCCCGATGAAATGCCTGAGAGACCTCCATCCGAAGCGAGCCTTTCAAAAACGATACGGCCGATATCGCTTGCAACCTGCAAGGTCGTGCGTACAGGGGCATCGGAACTTTGGGGATTGAGCTGCTTCAATGCCTCGGTTACCGCGGTCGCGGAACCCAAGCGCCCAATGGCTAGATAGGTCGAGTTCATCGTACCTGACAACGCGTCAGCGTCAAGCGCGGTTCCGGCCCTATCACCCTTTGTGTCGGTAGAGATGGTCGGTAATGCCGTCGTCGTGGCCGTTAATGTCAGATCACCCGCGGATCCCGAGCCCGTGAAAGAGGTCAAGACGCTGTCGTCAGTCACCGTCGTTGGAGCGGCGACAGTCCCACCGGCGGCGCCGTCGATGATCTTGTAGGTGCTGCCATTGGCGACATACCCGTTCACGGTAACACTGACGGTCGTGGCCGCGTTCGACGTGGAGTTTCCCGAAGCGGTGATCCGTCCGAAATCCGAGGCGCTGTTGATGGTCGTCGCGAGCGCGTTGCTGTCGTTAAGATCGATCTTGCCCGTCAGGGTCAGCAGATAACTTCCGAGGTCAAGTCCCGCCGTCGTGCTGTTCTCAAAAGTAAAATCGGTCGCCGCGGTGATCGTCGTGGCAGCCGTCATTTTCATAAGCGTGGAGTCATTGGATATGGTGATCGTGTCGGCGGAGATATTGAAACCGGAACTGAACGTTCCTCCGTTGACATTGATGGCCTTTAAAGCGGCAGTGACCGCGGTACCGATAGCCGCGCCGACGGTCGTGGATCCGGCATAAGTCACCGTGCCAGTTCCGTCGGTATCCGTCGTGATCGTTCCACTGACGACATTTGAGGCGGCGATCGTCGCGGTACCGTCCGCGTTGAAATTGAGATCACCCGCATAGATATTGCCGCTAAAAGCGCTGGTGCCGGTCCCAACTTGTACCTGTTTAATGGCCGCCGAGGAAGTCCCTATTTCTCCCGTAATCGTGTGATCGCCGTTACTGTGGATCAGCGTTCCTTGTCCTGAAGTTGTGGCGGTAAAATTCGCGGTGACATTGGAATTGGTAGCGGCCAATCTGAGCTCGCCGCCGTCAGCGGCAAAGTTGACCGTGGTGGCGACGACTGAATTGCCTTCCTGGATAACAACCTGCTCCGCTTTAATGGTGATCAATCGCAGACCGCGTGTAGTTCCTATGGCGCCGTAAACATCTGCGCTCCCGGCAAACTGCAGCTCTCCTTGTCCGGCCGTGTCGGCATTGACCGCCGAGCCGCCGGCGAGCGAATTGCCATTATCGATAGCGCCACCATCGCCTATCACGAGCGTGCCGTCGCCTCCGAAATCGATCGCCAACGCCTCAATGGTCCCCGTTCCTCCAATGGTCACGGTTGTGCCGTTGGCCCCGTCGACATTGACCGTATTCACGACGTTGGCGGCGCTGTTCTGCCCGATGGCGCCGCTTAAAGTCGAGCTGCCTTCGAACGTGACGGTACCCCGAACCACATTATTGGTATTGAAACTCAACCCGCTGGTCGCTCCGACGTTGGTGGACGCAGACACGGTCAGAGTGTGATTGCCCCCGAAGACCACGCCCTCGGCGATGCCGCTTGCGTTAATGGTCTCATTGCCCGCGGTCGTCTGTACGGCCGCGTGCACGGAAGCCACTCTCACTAAGATCATGGCTCCCACCAGAAAAGAAACGACAGTTCTGAGATGGGCAGTTGGTTTCATCATATTTTGAATTTTTGAATACTTAAAAATTTGTAATTTAAATCAGAATTACAATATACTCATCAATTTTATCAATTACAAGCGGTTTCTTGATCGGAACTTGTAAAAGTATCAGTAGTTAAAAGTTCAAATTGACACATTGTAAAGATGGGGGCCATTCCGTACGAAATCGTGTGCGGACTCAGTAGCCGTATCTCAGGGTTTACAAAGGCAGCTGAAGGGAAATAGAAGGTTACATTTTAACCATTGCGTGGTTAAAATGTAACCATGATTAGGAGACACCTTGATCGAGCAATTACCGAAAAGTTTAGGTGTCAGTCCTCGACATTTGACAACCCTCTTCCCGTTTGATACCATCACGGCATGGCAAGGCCCTTAAGAATGGAATTCCCAAACGCCGTTTATCACGTTTACTCTCGCGGCAATGAGAGAAAGGAGATTTACAGAAGCGACGTAGACTATGAGCTGTTCCTTGGGATCTTGGCCGACTGTGCCGCTCGATTTGATTTCCTTGTTCATGCCTACAGCTTGATGCCCAATCACTTTCATTTGCTTCTTGAAACAAAAGATTCCAATCTCTCTCATGCCATGAAACGGCTTATCGGGCTTTACACCGTTCGCTTTAACCGCAGGCACAAGCGCTACGGTCATCTCTTTCAGGGCCGCTACAAGGCGCTCTTGGTGGACAAAGACCACTATTTTCTAGAGCTGTCGCGCTATGTCCACTTAAACCCTGTCAGAGCCAAGATGGTCCAGAAACCGGAAGATCACCCCTGGTCCAGCATGAAGCACTACCTTAAGGAAAAAGCGCCCGACTACCTTCACAGGGAGTTTACGCTTGAAAGCTTTGAATCAAAGGCGGCTTATCGGCGGTTTGTGATGGAGGGCCTTGAAGCCGGTCGAGACCCCGTCAAGGAAGCTATCGGAGGGTTTATGATCGGATCGGAAGCATTCCTGGACCGGTTGAAAGCCAAGATCTCACCGAAGAAAAACAAAGACTTTGCAGGCAAAAAGGCGTTGTTTAGGAAACCGCCCGAAGACGTGATCAAACATCTTGAGGGCCATGATAAAAAAACAGCCATTTATGCGATGTGGAAGTTCTCGCGTGCGACACAAAGGCAAATAGGGGAGCGCTTCAATATTTCCCATTCGGCCGTAAGTGCCTCAGTCAGAAGACTGGAGCCGAGACTTCTCCGCGACAAAGATCTGAGAAATAGACTGACAAAGCTAGAGCAGGCTATCCAAATGTCGAAAGTCGAGGACTGACACCTAAACACACACAGAAGGCGTACCACATAGCGTACGTGTTGTCAACGGCATGAATTAAACCGGACCTGGTCCGGTAAATTCAAAGATTCACCAAACATGCAGTCAGGAAAAGACTTGACCCCTTCGGCATGCAGTCAGGAAAAGACTTGACCCCTTCGGCCCCTTCGGTGACCCCTTCGGTTGAGGGCTATTGGGATGTTCGGCAAGTCAATGGAAAATGGATGCTTTGGAATCCCAGGATCCGGGAAGTCAAAGAGCCCGCTCTGGAATGGTTTATTGATCTAGAATTTGACATTCCGAATCGCTTCGTGTATCCTTTAAGTAAGGAATCATGGAAAGGAGGAAAACCATGACTTGGTTCACGGCAACGCTGGGCCCAAAGGGCCAGATCACCCTTCCCAAGAAGGTGCGAATGACCATTGGCGCACTGGAAAAAGGGGATACGGTAGGATTTATGGTGGATGAGAAATCGGAGTCGGTTCGATTGGCGAAGATGGAAGTTCGCCCGACGGAAGCCTATACCGAAGAAGAACTGCAAAAGCTTCTGAAAATCGCTCATCAGAAAAACGGAAAGCTGTTTGCCTCGGCGGAGGGTTTTCTTCGTCATTTAGACAGCCTCTAGACAAATGCGGTATTTTTCAGCCTCTGTCTTTGATCGAGGTTTGGCCTCCCTCCCGGATGCCAAGAAAAAACAGGTTAAAAAAGCGATTCGTTTGACGACAGCCTTTTTTGAGACCGGTCATCTTCCGCATGGTCTTGGGCTAACGCCGTTGGGGCGCCAGATTTGGGAGATTCGCGCGGGATTGAACGAACGCATCCTTTTTCGCAAGAATGAGGACGTTGTGGAGTTTCTTCTTATAGGTTCTCACGATGAAATCCGCAGGTTTTTGAAGAATTTGTGATAGATCCCCTGTTCGTGTTACAATGCAAAACTTATCATTGAAAGGGTTTTTATGCCAAAAATAACGGGTGCTCAGGCGGTGGTGGAGGCGTTTTCCAAAGAGGGCGTGGAGTATGTTTTTGGGCTCCCGGGTGGGGCGTGTTTGCCGCTTTTTGACGCGCTTTACGACGCGAAGTTTAAGGTGATTTTGGTTCGGCACGAGCAGGGTGCGGTGCATATGGCCGAGGGTTATGCGCGCTCTACCGGCAAGCCGGGGGTCGTGGTCGTGACGTCGGGACCGGGCGCAACCAATACCGTGACCGGGATTGCCGACGCCTATATGGATTCTATTCCGCTGGTGGTGGTTACCGGCCAGGTCAAATCTTTTTTGATTGGCAATGATGCTTTTCAGGAAGCTGATGTGACGGGCATTACCCGCCCGATCACCAAGCATAATTTTCTCGTGAAGGACGTCAACGACTTGCCGCGCGTTTTGAAAGAAGCGTTTTGGCTGGCCACACATGGCCGGCCCGGGCCGGTTTTGATTGATTTCCCGTCTGACATCAGCCTTGCGCAATTTGATTTTCAGTACCCGGAAACGGTGAATATCCGTGGTTTCAAACCCGTATTGGAAGGCCATCCGGGACAGATTAAAAAAGCCGCCAAGATGATCGCCGAGTCCAAACGTCCGGTAGTGTACACGGGCGGTGGCGTTATTATTTCAGGCGCCGCCAAGGAATTGATTAAGTTTGTCGAGAAAATCAAAGCGCCCTGCACCAATACGCTGATGGGTTTGGGCGGCGTTTCGGGAACGCATCCGCAGTTTATGGGGATGCTGGGCATGCATGGGACGGTTTACGCCAATCGCGCGGTTCATGAATGCGATCTTTTGATCGCGGTGGGCGCGCGCTTTGATGATCGCGTGACCGGGGACTTGAAGAAATTTGCCCCGAAAGCGAAAATCATTCACATGGACGTCGACCCTTCGGCCATTTCCAAAAACGTGAAAGTGGACGTGCCGATCGTGGGGGACGTGCGTCAGATCCTGCATGAGCTCAATAAAATCGTTGAGCCCGCGGACACCAAAGAATGGCTTTCGGAAATCGAAAAATGGAAAAAGGAAAGCCCGCTGCGTTACCGCGACGACGGCCAGTTGAGGCCCCAATACGCCATCCAAAAGCTTTGTGAGATTTACGGCAGTGACGCCATCGTTTCGACCGACGTGGGTCAGCACCAGATGTGGGCGGCGCAGTATTATAAAGTCAGCGGCCCCAACCAGTTTTTAACCAGCGGCGGTTTGGGAACCATGGGTTACGGTTTCCCCGCGGCCATTGGAGCGCAATTCGCGTTTCCCGATAAAATCGTGGTGTGCATCACCGGCGACGGTTCGATCCAGATGAATATTCAAGAGCTGGCCACGGCCGTGGTGCACAAGCTGCCGGTGAAAATCGCCATCATCAACAACAATTATCTGGGCATGGTGCGTCAGTGGCAGGAAGCGTTTTACAACCACCGCTATTCCAGCTCCGACATGCAGGGCAATCCTGATTTTGTGAAACTTGTTGAGGCCTACGGTGGCGTGGGCCGTCACGCGAAGACCAAGCAAGAGGCGGAGGAGGCGATCCGTTGGTCGCTGACTATCAAAGACAGGCCTTGTGTGTTGGATTTTATCGTTGAAGCGGAGGAGAATGTGTTCCCGATGATTCCGTCCGGCAAATCGTTCGAAGAAATTATGGATATGGCGTAAGAGACAGGATTCAGGAGACAGGATTCAGGAGATAGGAGATAGGAAATTCATATGGCAGTTCATGAAACCACCCCGATAAAAGAAAGAATATTGTCTGTGTTGGTTGAGAATAGGGCGGGCGTTTTGTCGCATGTGATCGGGCTTTTTGCGGCGCGCGGTTTCAATATCGATTCGCTGGCCGTGGGAGAAACCGAAGACCCGACCATGTCGCGCATTACGCTTGTCGCCAGGGTTGACGAGAAAACGCTGGAGCAGCTTAAAAAGCAGCTCAATAAACTCATCGACGTGATCAAGGTGCAGGACCTGGGCGATGAAGGTTACATCGACCGCGAGCTGATGCTTGTTAAGTTCAGGACTACCCCCGAGCTGAAGAAGGCGCTCGAATCGATCATGAAAACATACAAGGTGCATGTCGTCGAAGAAAACGCCAAGATCACCACGATCGAGTGCACCGAGGCCCGGGAGAATCGAAAGAAACTTTTTGAAACTTTAAAAGGACACGACATTCTCGAAATCGCGCAGACAGGCGCGGTCGCGCTGTCGAAAAAGGAACCGAAATGAAAGTAAAATTAAAAATGCAAAATGTAAAATAATGTGTCGCTGCGCGACTTTTGATGAAAGTCCCAAAGGGACTCCATTTTTTAAATTTCTCATTTTGTATTTTTCATTATGTTTGTTACGTTTAAGGGAGAATTGACATGGCCAGGATTTATTACGACAACGACGCGGATCTTTCATTCATCAAGGATAAAACGGTGGCGGTTATCGGTTACGGCATTCAAGGCCGTGGCCAGGCGCTCAATCTTCGCGATAGCGGTGTGAAGGTTATTGTTTCCCAGAGGCCCGGTGGACCAAACTACGATCAGGCCAAAAAAGACGGGTTTGATCCGGTGGACGCGGCGACAGCGGCAAAAAACTCGGACATGATTATTATTCTCGCGCAGGATCCTTTGCAGGCGGATATTTATAAGAATTCCGTTGAGCCTTATTTGACCAAAGGAAAGGCGCTGGTTTTTTCGCACGGCTTCAATATTCATTTCAAACAAATCGTTCCGCCCAAATTTGTCGACGTGTTCATGATCGCGCCTAAAGGTCCGGGAAGCCTGGTTCGCCGTCTTTACGAGGAGGGGAAAGGCGTTCCTTGTTTGATCGCCGTGCATCAGGACGCGACTAAAAACGCCAAGAAAGTAGCGTTGGCTTATGCCAAGGCGCTGGGCGGCACCCGTGCGGGCGTTATCGAAACTACTTTTAAAGAAGAAACGGAAACCGATCTTTTCGGTGAGCAGGCTGTTTTGTGCGGCGGCACGAGCGCTCTGATCAAAGCGGGTTTTGAAACGCTGGTGAACGCCGGCTATCAGCCGGAAGTCGCTTATTTTGAATGCTTGCACGAGCTCAAGCTGATCACGGACTTGATTTATGCCGGCGGCGTGCAGGGGATGCGCAAGCGCGTTTCCGATACGGCCGAATACGGGGATCTTTCCCGCGGCCCCCGCGTGATCAACAAGCAAACGCAAAAAGAAATGAAGAAGATTTTGAAAGAAGTGCAGTCCGGCAAGTTCGCCAAGGAATTTCTGGCGACTTATAAGGACAAAAATAAATTCGAGAAGCTCCGCCGCGCGGATGACAAGCATCCCGTGGAAGTGGTGGGCGCTAAGCTCCGCGGCATGATGAAATGGATGTAGTAACGTAAAATGAAAAATGAAAAATGTAAAAAATGGAGTCCCTGCGGGACTTATAGAAGTCGCATTTGCGACACAATATTTTACATTTTACATTCAAAATTTTTCATTAATTATATTAATTATGACTGATTCTAAACGCATTTACATATTTGATACGACGCTTCGGGACGGCGAGCAGTCTCCCGGCGCTTCGCTTGACGAGAAATCGAAACTCGAGATCGCTCGTCAGTTGGCGGAGCTCCGTGTTGACGTTATCGAAGCCGGTTTTCCAGTGACCTCTCCCGGAGACGCCGAAGCCGTCAAAAGAATCGCCAAAGAGATCAAGGGCCCCACGATTTGCGCGCTGGCGAGGGCTTTGCAAAAAGATATCGATATCGCGCTGGACTGTTTGAAACCGGCCAAGCGCTCACGCTTGCATATTTTTATCGCGACCTCGGAAATCCATCGCAAGCACAAGCTCAACAAAGCCAAGGATGAGATTGTTCGCATCGCCACCTGGGCCGTGAAGCACGCTCGCCAGCATATCGGCGAAGTCGAATTTTCGCCCGAGGACGCCTCGCGCACCGAGCCGCCATTTTTGTATGAAGTGATACGCCAAGTGATCGATGCCGGCGCCACGGTTGTGAATATTCCCGATACCGTGGGCTATACGACGCCTTTCGAGTTTGGCAGCCTCATCAAAGGTATTTTTGAAAATGTTCCCAATATCCATAAAGCCATCATTAGCGTGCATTGCCATAATGATTTGGGTTTAGCGGTGGCCAATTCATTGGCGGCGGTGAAGTTCGGCGCGCGTCAGGTGGAGTGCACGGTGAACGGCATCGGTGAGCGCGCCGGAAACGCCGCGATGGAAGAAATCGTCATGGCGCTGGATACCCGTAAGGATATTTTTGCCGGTAAATTCACTAACGTTCGCCGCGATCAGATTTGTAAGTCCAGTCGCTTGGTCAGCTCGCTCACGGGCATGATTGTCCAGCCCAATAAGGCCGTTGTGGGCCGCAACGCGTTCACGCATGAGTCGGGCATCCATCAGGACGGGCTTTTGAAACTCCGCAAGACTTATGAAATCATGCGTCCCCAGGACGTGGGTTTCGGTGAAACGCGCCTGGTGCTGGGCAAGCATTCCGGCCGGCATGCGCTTGAAAATCGCCTGCAAAAATTGGGGTACAAACTGAGCGAAAAAGAACTCGCGCTTGTTTTTGACAACTTTAAAACGCTGGCTGACCGCAAAAAAGAAGTGTTTGATGAAGATTTGACGGCACTTGTCGACAAAGAGGTCACGGCGGCTCCCAAGACCTATGAATTGATCCATTTGGGTATGCGCACCGAAAGCGGCAAGGCTCCGTGGGTGTCGATCAAGATCAAGCATAAAAATAAAACCATCGAGGCCGAAGGCACGGGCAATGGCCCGGTCCACGCGTCTTATCAGACTATTGATAAACTATTGGGCGCCAAGACCCGTCTTTTGGATTATCAAATCCGCTCCGTCACCGTCGGCGAAGACGCGCAAGGCGAAGTCACGGTGAAGGTCGCGGGCGAAAAGGACGAGGTCATCATCGGTCAGGGGCTGAGCACCGATGTGATTGAGGCCAGCGTCAAAGCCTATCTTGACGCCCTCAATAAACTCGCGCACAAAATCTCCAAGAAGTCGCCAACCGCGCACGGCGTCTAGTGGACAGCCGCACCGCGCTTTACGGCGTGATCGGTAATCCCATCCGCCACTCGCTTTCCCCAAAGATCCATAACGCCGCGTTTCAAAAACTCAGCATTAACGCCGCTTATCTGGCTTTTCAGGTCGACAAAGAATTTTTGGGTCTGGCTTTTGAGGCCATGCGCGCGCTTCAAATTAAAGGCCTTAACATCACGCTGCCCCACAAAGAAGACGCCATCAATTTTGTCGATGAGGTGCCGACGGACCTGGACCGCTGCATTGGCGCCATCAACACAGTGGTGAACCGCGACGGGAGACTGCTGGGTTACAACACGGACGTTCCCGGATTTTTGGGAGCGCTTCGCGAAGAACTGCAATTCAATCCGGAAACCAAAAGCATTTTAGTTTTGGGAGCGGGAGGAGCCGCGCGCGGCGTGGTGTTCGCGCTCGCGCATGCCGGCGCCGATAAAATTTATATTTTTAATCGTACGATCGAGCGGGCTCATGGCCTTCAGGGTTATCTCAAAACCCATTTCCCCGAGACGGAGGTTAAAATCCTCCATTCGCCCGAACACGCCAAGGACGAGAAGATCCATCTTTTGGTGAACGCGACTTCCTGTGGGATGCGCGCCGAGGATCCGGCGGCGTTTGATTTACAATTTCTCAAAAAAGAAGCGGCCGTTTATGATTTGGTTTATTCTCCAACCGAAACACTTTTACTCAAAAAAGCGCGCGAGCAGGGCCGCCGGCATGCCAATGGTTTAGGAATGCTGGCCGGGCAAGCGGCTATTTCCTTCGGACTCTGGACCGGTCAGAAGGAGGGTGTCCGTCAAATCATGCTGGAAGCTTTGAGGCAATGACGTTTATTGCCGCATTTATTTTCGGCGCTATTGTGGGGAGCTTTCTCAACGTCTGTATTTTAAGACTGCCTCGAAATGAGTCCCTGGTCCATCCCGGATCGCATTGTGTGGCCTGCTCCAAAGCCGTTGCCTGGCACGACAATATTCCCTGCGTGAGCTATTTTGTATTGGGCGGACGGTGCCGTCACTGCCACGTGAAAATTTCAGCTCAATATCCGGCCGTGGAAATACTGACAGGACTCCTTTTTATTCTTTTTTACGTTATTTTTGGTTTTACGCCCAAAGGGGTCGTGTATTTGGTATTGGCGTTGGCGCTTTTGGTGGAAAGCGTTATCGACTGGCGTTATCAGATTATTCCGGATGAAATTACTCTTCCGACTATTGTTTTGGGTTTGGCCGTCTCCGCGATGTGGCCCGAATTTCATGGTGAGTCAAGCCGGCTTTGGGGATTTTTGCAATCGGTCATTGGTTTATTGGTGGGTGGAGGGCTGCTTTATGGGGCCGGGGCGATCACCGAGCGTATTTTAAAAAAAGAGGCCATGGGTGGAGGGGACGTGAAGCTTATGGCGGGGCTTGGGGCTTTATTGGGCTGGCAGGGCGTTTTCTGGATCATTTTCATAGCCTCATTTTTAGGGTCTATCGTGGGTCTGTATCTGCGCATTAAGGAAGGGCAGGAAAGAATCCCCTTTGGGCCGTATCTAGCCGGGGCGGCATTTTTTTATCTTTTCTTCGGGCAGGCACTTATGGCATGGTATTTGGGATGTTTGCGGTAGCGTTGGCGGTAACGAAACCCGTATCGTTGGGCGTTTAGCGGTAACGTGACGCCGACGCAACCGCTGGACGATACGGGCTTCGACACCGCAACCGCGCAACGTAACACGACGATTAAATAGGAGTTCAAATGCTGCGTTTTCTAACCAGTGGAGAATCACACGGCAAATGTCTTGTGGCCATCCTCGAAGGCATGGTGGCGGGGCTTGAGTTGAAGCTTGATGACATTAACCAGGATTTAGTGCGTCGTCAACAGGGATACGGTCGCGGCGGACGCATGACGATTGAAAAAGATCAGGCTGAGATCATGTCCGGTGTTCGTGGCACGACCACTATCGGCGGGCCGATCGCGCTGTTGATTCCCAATAAAGATTTTAAAATCAATGAACTGCCTATCGTGAAACGGCCGCGACCCGGACACGCGGATCTGGTCGGCGTTTTGAAATATGGCCGCGAAGATGTGCGCGATATTTTAGAGCGGGCCAGCGCGCGCGAAACAGCGGCGCGTGTGGCTGTCGGAGCCGTGTGCAAAGTTTTCCTGAAAGAATTCGGAATAGAAATCACTAGCCACGTGGTTTCCATCGGCGGCGTTATCGCCAACACCGAAGGGCTGAGTTTTGAAAAAATCCGCGACGCGGCGGAAGTGTCGCCCGTGCGTTCGGCCGATAAATCCGCCGAGAAAAAAATGATGGCGCGTATTGACGAAGCCAAAACCAAAAAAGACACTATCGGCGGGATTTTCGAAGTGATTGCCAGCGGCGTACCGGCGGGCCTGGGGAGTTTTGTGCATTACGACAGGCGCTTGACGGCAAAACTCGCGGCGGCATTGATGTCCATCCAGGCCGTCAAAGGCGTTGAGATCGGCATGGGTTTCAAAGTTTCCGAGGCGCTTGGCCGTGAAGTGCATGATGAGATTTTTCACGAGAAGGGCAAAGGGTTTCATCGCTTCACCAATCGCGCCGGAGGCCTTGAGGGGGGCGTGACCAACGGGGAAGCGCTTGTTTTGAGAGCCGCCACCAAGCCCTATGCCACGCTGATGAGCCCGCTCCAGTCGGTCCATATCGATACCAAAGAAAAAGAAGTCGCGACGGTTGAGCGCTCCGATGTGACGGCGGTCCCGGCCTGCGGCATTGTGGGTGAAGCCATGGTGGCGTTTGAGCTTGCGCAAAGCATGCTGGAGAAATTTGGCGGGGATAGTTTGGTCGAAACCAAGCGCAATTACACGGGATATTTAAAACAAATAAGAGAATTCTGAGGCCTGTCGTGAGTCGTCGGTCGTGAGCCGTGGGCAACCGCTTTCTCACGACCGACGACTCACGACCCACGACATGGTTAAGAAAAATATCGTTCTCATCGGTTTCATGGGCACCGGCAAAACCAGCGTTGGGAAGATCCTGGCGCGGGAACTCAAGCGCCCGCTTATCGACATCGATCACCGCATTGAAGAAACCGAAAAAAGAAAAATCGCGGCTATTTTTGAAAAAGAGGGCGAGGCTTACTTCCGAGCGATCGAAAAAAAAGCCGTGACGGAGGCCGCCGCGCGCGAAGGCATCGTCATTACCACCGGCGGCGGCGTGGTTTTGGATCCTGACAACATGGCCGCGCTTAAAAAAAACGGCACGGTAATCGCGCTCATGGCCACGCCGGAGACGATCGTTCAGCGCGTGAAGGACTCGGCGCATCGGCCTCTTTTGAAAGGGGAAGATTTACCGGGCCGCGTGAATGATTTGCTGGAAAAACGCAAAGCCCAGTATGCCCAAGCGGACCTAAAGATGGATACGGATGGGCAGACACCCCATCAGGTGGCCGTTCGGATTTTGAAGGAACTTTCCCGATGAAACCCGAAGCGTTGAAAAAACTGATGGCCATCACACTGGCGGAGGGTATGGGCGCCGTTACTTTTAAACGGCTTTATGAGTCCTCCGGAAGTTTGGATGCGGTCCTGGCCGGCCTCAACGATCCTGGTCTTCTCAAAAAAGCGGATGTTGAAATAAAAAAAGCCGAAGATGCCGGCGTCGACATGATTGGGATTTTTGACGAGCGCTATCCTGCCGAGCTCAAAGCCATTTACGATCCCCCTATTCTTTTGTATGTGAAGGGCAGCTTGCCCGCCGGCGGACAGAAGATTGCCGTGGTGGGTTCGCGGCTGGCCTCGACTTACGGACGGGAAACCGCCAAACGTTTTTCCCGCCAGATGGCCGCCGCCGGAGTGACGATTGTCAGTGGTTTGGCGGAGGGCATTGACGCCGCCGCGCATGAGGGAGCGCTGGAGGCGGATGGCGTGACACTGGCTGTTTTTGGCTGCGGTCTTTCGACGATTTATCCCCGTCAGCACAAAAAATTGGCCGAAGCTATTTTAAAAAGAGGGGCTTTGATTTCCGAATACCCGATGGGCATGGCGCCGCTAGCCGCTTATTTTCCCATGCGAAACCGCATCATCAGCGGCCTTTCAAATGCCGTGCTGGTGGTCGAGGCCAAAGCAAAAAGCGGGGCTTTGATCACCGCGGACTGCGCGCTGGAAGAGGGCCGTGAAGTTTTCGCGGTGCCCGGCAATATTGATTCGTCCCGGTCGCTCGGAACCAACGCGCTTTTAAAACAAGGCGCCAAGATGGTGACTTCCGTCGCCGATATTTTGAGCGATCTGGGATTGGAAGCAAAAACCCAAAACGGAGAAAACCGTCTGAAAAATCTGGCACTGGGCAAGGAAGAAAATAAGATTCTCGATCTTTTAGACGCCGAGGCTTTGCAGATGGACGGCATTATTTCGGAAACAGGCTTTACCGTGAGCGAGACGGCTTCGTTTCTGGCTCTACTGGAGCTTAAGGGGCTGGTCAAGGAACTTCCGGGAAAGAGATTTTCCAAGATATGAATATTCAGCTGAACGGTGAAAAAAAGGTTTTTGATAAGCCGCTTTCCTTGTCCGGGCTTCTGGCGCGGCTTTCGCTCCCCAAAGAGCGGGTGGTGGTGGAGCTTAATTATGAAATTTTGCCCAAGGACCAGCTTGCCGAAACCCTTTTGAAGGAAGGAGATGTGGTGGAAATCGTTCAATTTGTCGGAGGAGGGGCCCGCAAAAAGATGGTTCGACAGGCTCACCATTCAGGGGCTCTGGTGATCGTCGAATCTCCGGCCAAATGCAAAACCATTCATAAATATTTGGGCCCCGGCTTCGAAGTGGCCGCTTCCATGGGGCACCTCGTCGATCTGCCCAAAAGCAAGATGGGCATCGACATCGAGCACGACTTTAAGCCGCAGTACATTGTGGTGCGCGACAAGAAGAAAATGCTGAAGGAATTGAAAGCCAAAGCCAAAAATAAAAGCGAGATTTACCTGGCCTGCGATCCGGACCGTGAGGGCGAGGCGATCAGCTGGCATTTGAAGAACGAGTTGGGTGAAGGCAAGAAAGTCACCCGCGTCGTGTTCAATGAAATCACTAAAGAAGCCGTCACCAAGGCGTTTGAACATCCCACCGAGATCAATATGGACTTGGTGGATGCCCAGCAGGCCCGCCGCGTACTGGATAGGCTCGTCGGTTATTCCCTCAGTCCGCTTTTGTGGCAGAAGGTAGGCAAAGGTCTTTCAGCCGGCCGCGTGCAGTCGGTGGCGCTTCGTCTCATCGTGGATCGCGAGCGGGAAATCCAGGCGTTTAAGCCCGAAGAATACTGGACGATAGAAGCCGAACTTAAAAAGGAAAAAGGCGAATACCCGTCTTTTACGGCCAAGCTTGAAAAAATCGGAGAAGAAAAAGCCGATTTGAAAAAACAAGAAGAAGCCGCGGGCATTCTTAAAAAGATCGAGTCTGCCGCATTTGTCGTCAAAGATTTAAAGAAACAAAATAAAAAACGCAATCCTTCGGCCCCTTTTACGACCAGCAAGCTCCAGCAGTCCGCCTATAACGCTTTACGTTTCCCGGCGGCCAAAACCATGCGCATTGCCCAATCCCTTTACGAGGGCGTTGATATCGGCAGCGAGGGAAGCGTGGGTCTTATCACGTACATGCGCACTGATTCCGTGCGGATTTCTGACGGGGCGATGACAGAGGTTCGTGAGTTTATTTCCAAAACGTATGGAAAAGATTATTTGCCCGCCAAACCGAATGTTTATAAATCCAAAAAACAAGCGCAGGAAGCGCATGAAGCTATTCGCGCCACGTCTGTTCTCAGGCGCCCTCAGGATATTGAGCGGTATTTAGCGCCGGACCAGTTTAAATTATATTCGCTGATCTGGGAGCAGCATGTTTCCAGCCAAATGACGCCGGCCATTGTGGAGCAGGTCACGGTGGATATCACCGCAGACATTTGTATTTTCCGGTCCACCGGCAGCCGTATTGAGTTTCCGGGGTTTTTGGCGGTGTCGGGCCGCACGACCGAAGATGCGGACAAGATTCTTCCGCCACTGGCCGTCGCCGAAGCATTGCAGCTGGTCAAAATCGAACCCAATCAACATTTTACAAAGCCGCCCGGACGTTTCACGGACGCTTCGCTTGTGAAGGCGCTTGAAGAGCAGGGGATCGGTCGGCCTTCGACGTATGCGCCGATTATTCAAACACTGACCAGCCGCGACTATATCCGGCGCGAAGGCGGCGCTCTCTTGCCGACGGAGCTTGGGATGCTAATCACGGATTTACTCGTTAAATCTTTTTCGAAGCTGTTGGAATTTGATTTCACAGCGACCATGGAAGAGGACTTGGACAGGATTGAGGAAGGGAAGGCTCAGTGGGTGGAGGTGGTGCGCAACTTTTATGGCCACTTCAGCGGGGAAGTGAATGTAGCCAAAGATCAAATGCAGACCGTGAAACGGGAAGCGGAACCGACGGATGAGCTTTGCGACAAATGCGGAAAACCCATGGTTATCAAATGGGGCCGTCATGGACGGTTTATGAGCTGCTCCGGTTGGCCGGATTGTAAAAACGCGAAATCCCTGCCGACCGGCGTGGCATGCCCTCAATGTGGCAATGGCCAACTTGTTCGGCGCCGCGCCCGTTCCGGCAAAGGCCGCTCTTTTTATGGCTGCAGCCAATACCCCGAATGCACCTTCATCGCCAACCGCTTGCCCTCCGAAACTTCCAAAAACGAAGCAAAGGACGGCGCGGATGGATCAGACGAGTAAATCGCTCGAAAAATTTTTCTATTATCTGAAGATCGAGAAGAATTATTCTCCGCTGACGCTTTCCAGCTACGCCTCGGATTTGCGGCGATTCCGGCGTTTCCTGGAAAACGTGTCTTTGGAGGAAGCGGATCTCGTTTTTTTCAGGCGCTATCTGGCGCATTTGAATGAAAAAGGTTTTTCCAAACGCACGGTCGCCCGTCATGTGGCGACCCTCCGCACTTATTATCGCTTTCTGGTGAGGGAGGGTTTTGTGAAGAAAAATCCGCTGATGTTGTTGTCCACGCCAAAACTCCAGAAAAAACTTCCAATGGTGCTGGATGAGGGGGAGATTCAGCGGCTTTTGGAGTCTCCGGAGGATGATTTGAGCGGCCGCCGGGATCGCGCGCTATTGGAAACCATTTATTCTACCGGGATGCGCGTGTCGGAATTGGTTGGGCTAGACGTTCACGGGATTGATTTTATCGGCGGGGTTTGCCGGGTGCTGGGCAAGGGAAAAAAAGAGCGGCTCTGCCCGATCGGCGGCCAGGCGCTGCGCGCGATTCGCCGGTATTTGGAGGCGCGCCGTCAGAGCAAGGATGCCGACGCCAAACCGCTTTTTTTAAATCATTCGCGCCACAATCGAGGTTCGCGTCTGACGACTCGGAGTGTCAGGAGAGTGGTCGATGAATACATTGAGAAAACCTGCCGGCGCGAGAATGTTTCTCCGCACACGCTTCGGCACTCCTTCGCGACGCATCTTTTAAACCGCGGCGCTGATTTGCGTTCGGTGCAGGAGCTTTTAGGACATGAGAATTTATCCACGACGCAGATTTACACGCATGTGTCGACAACTCGATTGAAAGAAGCTTACGCCAAGGCGCACCCGAGAGCATAAATTAAAGGCAAGCACGAAATCAGCTAATGAAAAATGAAGAATGCAAAATGAAAAATAAGGAGTCGCCGCCGCGACTTAGACTAATGAAATGTCCCGAAGGGACACCATTTTTTACATTTCTCATTTTACATTTTGCATTATCTTTCCGTGTTTCGGATTTGATCCTATGAGGTTACTTTACGATATCTTATTTTTTATATTCGCCATCTGTTATTTACCCATTTTTATACTAAGAGGCCGGCACAAAAAGGGATTTGCGTGTCGCTTGGGATTTCCGTCTGGCGAAACGCTGGAGCGGTTAAAGGGCCAGCCGGTGACTTGGATTCACGCGGTGTCGGTGGGAGAGGTCACGCAGGCGCTGCAGTTCGCGCGAGTTCTGCCGGGGGCTTGCGTGTTGACGGCCACTACCCCCGCTGGTTTTGAAGTGGCCCAGCGGCTCAAGCGGTCTGGCGATGTCGCGCTCTATTTTCCATTGGATTTCCGGTTTTCCGTGCGGTCATTTATCCTGAAAGTCCGCCCGGCGCGGCTGGTGGTGCTCGAGACAGAAATTTGGCCCAATCTCTTTTTCGAATGTGCGAATAAAAGTGTCCCCATTGTTCTTATCAATGGTAGAATTTCTGACAAAGCCTTTAGCCGATACCGGCTGATTCGGCCGTTTTTGAAGCCGGTACTGCGCGCGGTCAGCCGGATCGGGGTTCAGAGTGAGGCCATGCGCGGGCGTTTTCTGGCGTTGGGAGCTGACCCCGCGCGCGTGCGGGTGACTGGCAATATCAAATGGGATTGGCAGCCGCCGCAAAAAAATGAGGACTGGTCGGATGGTTTTAAAAAAACCATCCAAAGCGGCGGATGGACCCTTTTCATGGCGGGAAGCACGCATGAAGGGGAAGAGCGCGTACTACTGGAAACGTTCGTTGCGCTAAAAGGCCGCCAGCCGCTACTAAAACTTTTTTTGGCGCCGCGTCATTTGGAGCGGCTTGAAGCCGTGGTGACCCAGGTTCAGCAAAAAGGATTGCGGGTCAAAGTCGCGCGGGACTCCGGCGATTTGAGCGTTGATGACGCCCAGCCGGATGTGTGGGTGTTAGGAAAGATGGGCGTTCTTTCCGGTTTGTACGCGTCCGCCCGGATTGTGTTTGTCGGCGGGTCGCTGGTGCCCATCGGCGGCCACAACCCTGTTGAGCCGGCGTTTTTCGCTAAACCGGTTCTTTTTGGGCCGAATATGCGTAATTTTCGTGAAATGGCGGATGAGTTTAAACGGTGCGGCGCCGCTTTGGAAGTGACTCAAGATAATCTGGGATCAACGATCGAAGCGCTTCTGACCCGTACGGGAGAAGCTGAGGCAATGGGTTTAAAGGCAAAAGATTGCGTGTCGCGCCACTCGGGCGCTTTGCGGAAAAGTATCGAACTGCTGAGGGAGACGGGAGCCGGTCGCTTATGAAAAAATTTTTGAGTTCCACCCTGACGTCTTTTTACCATTTTGGTTTATGGTTGGATGAGACGCTTTACCGTCTTTTTCCGGGACGGATTCGTAAAAGTCAAGCCAAGGTGATCAGCGTTGGCAATATCACTTGGGGCGGCACTGGAAAAACGCCGCTGGTGACAAAGCTCGCGCGTGACTTGGCTTATTATGGAAAAAAAGTGGCGGTATTGATCCGCGGTTACGGCAGGGATGAGGTGGAGGAGCTGCGCCGCAGCCTTCCCAATATTCCCGTTATCGTCGGTCGGGACCGGGTGCGTTCGGCCAAAACGGCCGTTCAAAAATACGGCGCTGAAATTCTGGTGCTGGACGACGGTTTTCAGCATCGTCGGCTTCATCGGGATCTGGACATTGTGAATATCAACACGACGCTGCCTTTTGGCAATGGCAAGCTCATCCCCGCAGGGATTTTGCGCGAGCCGCTGGAAAATCTGAAACGCGCCCATCTTTTTGTGCTCACCAAAAGCAATATCGGCGCCAAGAATGTGCAGGGAGTGCGGCAAAAGCTTCAGGAGCTCAAGCCCAATGCGCTGATTTTTGAGGCTTCGCACAAACCCATGCGTTTTTGGGACGCGCGACGCTCCCGTACGGTAACGCTGGGAGAGATGCGCGGCAGGAAAGCCTCGACATTGTGCGCGATCGGCGATCCTTATTCTTTTGAAAAAACAGTTGAAAATCTCGGGATTGAAATCGCGTTTGCCGCGCGTTTCGATGATCACCATCCGTATACCCGCAAAGATTTGACAAACTTCTTGCAGGAATGCCGCAGGCTTTCCGTGACCGATGTTGTGACAACGGAAAAGGATTATATTCGAATCGAACCCGTGATCTCCAAGGGAGCATGGCCGGAACTTGACGGCAGCAATCTTTTAACGCTTCAAATCGAATTTCAGATCCATGATGAAGAAGATTTCCTTCGAAGATGCCTTAATCCTTAACACCGCCCGTTCGGCGCGGTTTATTTTCCGTTTTCTTCCGCCTGCTGCGGCTTTGGCGGTGGCGCGCGGTATCGGTTTTCTCGTGTATTTGATGTCCAAAAGGCGCCCGATCGCGATGAAAAACGTCCGATCTGTTTTTGCGGGAGAGCTCGACCGGCGCCAAATGAAGCGCATTGCGCGGCAGTCTTTTGGGCATGTGGCGATGACGGCGGTGGAGATGCTCCGTTTTCCCGAGATGGACAAGCGGTACTTGGAAGAACGGATCAAAATCACCGGTCTTGAAAAATTTGAGCGGGCGCTGGCTAGCGGACGGGGGATCATTTTTTTATCGGCGCACTTTGGCAATTGGGAGATTTTAAATGTGGTGGCGGGCCTTAAAGGCTACCCGCTTTTGGCGCTGGCGCGCGCGCAAAAACATCCCCGTTCCGACGCGTTTCTCAATGGGCTTCGCAGTTCGCAAGGCGCGCAAATGATAGGCAAGGGCATGCCGGTTCGTGAAATCCTGCGCGCGCTTAAAAGCGGGCGGATTATTGGAATCCTGGGAGACCAGGACGCCGGAAAAACCGGAACCTTTGTCCGGTTTTTTGGAAGGTTGTCGTCCAGCCCGACCGGCGCCGAGGTTTTCGCGGAGCGGACCCACGCGCTGATCTTTCCTATTTTTGTTTCCCGTCAGGGCAGAGGCCATCTTTTGGAAATCGAGGAGCCGCTGGAAGGCGACGTCTTGCAAAAGTTTGCCAACCGTCTTGAAGAAAAAATCCGCGCCTATCCCAGTCAGTGGTTGTGGGCTCATCGGCGCTGGAAATCTTCCCCGGACCGTTTTGTCGTGGTGTTGAGCGATGGCAAGGCAGGCCATTATCGTCAGTCCATGGCCGCCGCGGAGGTTTTCCGCGAGCAGCGCGCCAGGTGCGGCATAGCCGATGAACGCACGCGCGTCACCATCATCGATGTTCGGTATAAAAACCCATTTTTACGGCGATCAGCGGAAGCGCTTTGTATTCTCTGCCGCGGGCATGTTCCGTTTCCGGGGGTTTTTTATCAATGGGTTTTGGAGCCTAGCACCTATCAGTCGATTATCGCCAATTACGCGGACGCGGTGATTTCCTGCGGCTCGTCGCTGGTGGGAGTGAATCTTTTTGTGAAAAAGGAAAATAGCGCCAAATCGCTGGTGATTCATAAGCCGTCAGTCCCCGTGAAACGGTTTAACGCGGTGATCGTGCCGCTGCATGACCATTTGACGGCCGCGGAGAATGTTTTTGTGACATCCATGGCGCTTTCTTCAAAGCCCCAGTCCACAGGCGCGCCGCTAGCCCAGGGCAAAAAACACATCGGTTTTTTGGTGGGCAATGCCTTGACTGAGGGATTGGCTCAGGCGGTCGGCCGGGCCGGCGAAGAAACCCAAGCGCTGTTACTGATCACCTCTTCACGAAGAACGCCGGCAGCGGCGGAAGCCTTGCTCAAAAAAACATTTGCCGATACCCAACGTTGCCCGCTTTTAGTGATTGCCAACCAGTCCAATCCGGCCGGGACGATGGAAGCGATTTTGATACAGTCCGATCTTTTTATCGTTTCCGGAGAGTCGGTGTCCATGGTTTCTGAAGCCGTTGCGGGGGGAAAGCCGGTGTTGGTGTTTCTGCCGTCAGGAACGCCGCCCAAGGCCAAAGTCATGGATTTTTTGAGTCATTTATCGGATCAAGGAAAAATTACAATCGTTACGCCGGAAACCCTGCCGCAAGCGGCCAGCCGGGCTTTAAGCGAATCTTCCGGCAATGGGCATCGCCAGCCTTCAGGAGATGAAGATGCAATAAAACAAGCCGTGCGAAGGATTAGTTGATGCGCATCCTGCAGATTCTTCCAGAGCTCAAATCCGGCGGCGTGGAGCGCGGAACCGTGGACTTGGCCAAATATTTGGCGCAGAAAGGCCATAAGGCTTTTGTGGCTTCAGCCGGCGGCCCGCTGGTCGGGGATTTGGTTTCAGCCGGCGTCCTTCATTACGCATTGCCGGTGCATAAAAAATCACCCTTTTCCATTTTCACTTCGGTCCGGGCTTTGACGCGCATTGTCAAAGATGAGGGGATTGAGGTGATCCATGCGCGCAGTCGCGTGCCGGCCATCATCGCTTATTGGGTCAGCCGCCGCGCACAAGTGCCTTTTATCACCACTTGTCATGGTTTTTACAGCGATCATTTAATGAGCCGTATCATGGGATGGGGGAAGCTTGTCATTGTCGCCAGCCGCATCATCGGTAAGCGCATGCGCGATGACTTCGGTGTCCCGCATTCCAAGATCCGGTTGATTCATCGCGGAGTGAATCTGGGTGAATTTAAACCCGCGACAGAAACCCCCAAGGAAATGGTGATAGGGCTTGTGGGCCGCCTGACGCCGATCAAGGGACATCCGCTTTTTTTGAAGGCCATGGCGCGCGTGGCGCGCGTGTTTCCTCAAGTTAAAATTCAAATCATCGGAGACGCGCCCAAGCCGCAGTACAAAGAAGAGCTTTTGGCGCTGACCAAGCGCTTGGGGCTTGCTTCCAACGTTGAGTTCTTGGGCACGCGCTATGACATCCCCGACCTTATTTCCCGCATGTCGCTTTTGGTGGTGCCGTCGGTGGGCGAGGAAGCTTTTGGGCGCGTGGCGATCGAGGCGGGAGCTTGCCGCGTGCCCGTCGTCGCGACTCGCGTGGGGGGCTTGATCGATATCATCGAAAACGAAAAAGATGGACTGCTCGTGCCGCCCAATGACCCGCGTCTTTTGGCGGATGCGGCGCTGCGGATTTTAAAAGAGCCGGAGCTGGGCAGGCGATTGGCCGCGTCACTTCGCGGCAAAGTCGAAAGCCAGTTTGGGCTGGAACTGATGTTTCAAAAAACACTCGAAGTGTATCAAGAAGCCGCGGCCAAGAAAAGAATTCTCATCGTGAAACTCAGCGCGCTAGGGGATGTCATCTTGAGCGTTCCATCGATCCGCGCGGTTCGTGAGCGCTTTCCCGACGCGTGGATTTCGGTGCTGGTGGGACGCAAGTCTCGCAAAATCATTCGGAACTGTCCTTACGTGAATGACGCCATTGTCTATGAAGAGGAAGGGCCGCGTCTATGGTCGGCGCTCAAAATGGCGATGCTTTTGGCCAAAGAGGATTTTGATATCGTATTGGACCTTCAAAATAATCGTTTGAGTCATCTGATCGCTTTTCTTTGCGGGGCCCGGACGCGCGCCGGACATGACAATGGCAAATGGTCTTTTCTTTTGAATCGCAGAGCAAGGGGATCCAGCGGCGCCATGCCTCCGCTGGAACACCAGTTTATGGTGTTGAAGCTTTTGGGCATCGAAACGGTGGACAAGAAGCTTGAGCTTTGGACGGAAAAGGATGAAGAAGCCAGTGTCAGCGATTTCATGCGCTCGCAATGGGTGGCGCCCAGCCAAACTTTGGTAGGGATCAATCCCGGCTCTTCGCCGCGCTGGCCGACCAAACAATGGCCGATTGAAAACTTCGCCAAACTCTGCGACGAACTGGCCAAACACAATATTCGTGTGGTCATCACGGGTTCCCGGGAAGATGCCGCGCTAGCCGAAGAATTATTGCGTCAAACCCGCAATAAACCCATCAATGCCGTGGGCAAGACCACGATTACCGAGCTTATTTCGCTTGTCCGGCGTTGCCAGGTATTCATCAGTTCGGACTCAGCTCCCATGCATATCGCCTCGGGCGTAAATGTGCCGCTCATTGCAATTTTTGGGCCCACAGACCCGCGGCGGCATCTTGTGCCGCCCTCACGCTACCAGGTTTTTTGGAAGGAGGTGCAGTGCAGCCCTTGCTACCTGAGAAGCTGCCCGATAGGGCTGGTGTGCATGAAGCGGATTGAAGTCCAGGAAATATTGGACGCGGTGCTGCATTCTCTGAAGAAAGAACCGGTACCCGCATGAAGGGGATCAAAAAAAGATTTCTCGTCCTGGCGGCGGTATTGGCCGCGTTTTATCTTTTTTTTCGGGCCAATTACGAAGTCCCCATTTTGATGTATCACCAGGTGAGCGACGCGCCGCTGGTTTCCTCGCTGAATGTGAGGCCTGAAAATTTTCGCCGCCAAATGGAATTTTTAAAAACCCATGGGTATCGCGTGACGCGAGTCGAGAACATTGTGGAGCGCTTGCGTTCCGGCAAGCGGATAGATCCTAAAACCGTGGCCATCACGTTTGATGACGGCAATCTGGATAATTTTACCAACGCTTTTCCGGTGCTGAAGAAAATGGGTTTTCCGGCCGCGTTTTTTATGATCACCGAAAATATCAATAAAGACCAATGGCTTTCCGAGGAAGATTTAAAAATATTGGATGATTCGGGCATGGAAGTGGGAAGCCATACGGTGACGCACGCTTTTCTTCCGAAGGTGAGTGAGGCCCAAGCGGCCGTAGAAATGATGGATTCCAAAAAGAGGCTGGAAGACGTTTTAGGACATCCCATAACGCTTTTGAGTTATCCGGCGGGAGGCGTGACGCAAAAGGCGATGGAGGTGGCTCAAAAAGCGGGTTATGCGGGAGCGGTCACCACCAATCACGGCAAGACGCGTCATCATCTTTACGCGCTGCATCGCATCAAAGTTTCTGACCGGGATGGCAATCTCTTCCGTTTTTGGGCCAAAACCACAGGCCTTTATCATTTGGGTAAAAAACGCCACCCAATCTCTACCGCATGACACGGATTCTTATCGTCAACCAAAACTGGGTTGGGGATGTCCTTTGTTCGACTCCGACCATCCGCGCGATCCGTAAAGCCCATCCCAAAGCGCACATCGCTTGTCTGGCGCCGGAGCGCGTGATGCCGGTTTTGCGTCACAATCCGCATCTGGATGAAATCCTTCCTTATGATGATCGCGCCCCTTTTATTTCATGGGGATCGCTCAAGCTCATCGGTCTTTTGAAAGCCAGGCATTTTGATAAAGCTATTTTTTTTCACCGTTCCAAAACAAAAGTATTGTGGGCGGCCTTTGCCGGGATCCCCGATCGGGCCGGTTATTCGGTGTCGTCGAGGTGGTTGACGACGGCCGTTCCGGTTCCACGGCAACGGTTGCACAAGGTTGATTATTTTCTGCATTTAGTGGAAGCGCTGGGTATTCCGGCTGATGGCCGAGCGCTTGATTTTTATCCGGCCCCAGCGGCTTTTGATGAGCTGACCGGACTTCTGACAGAACATGGCGTCATGAGTATGGAGAATGCCGTTGTTGTGCACGCGGGCGGGAATTGGGATCTCAAGCGCTGGCCGGTGGAGTATTTCAAAAAGTGGATTGAATCATTTCTCCAGGAGTTTCCGGGTCCTGTGATTCTCTGCGGCACAAAAGGGGAGACGAAGCTTGTGGACTCGATCGTTTCTCATTTTGAGAATCCGCGCGTCGTGTCACTATGCGGCGAAACGTCTTTGGACACGCTGGGAGCGCTCCTTAAAAAAGTAAAACTCATTCTTTCCAACGACTCAGGCCCCATTCATCTGGCGGCCAGTCAGTCCACACCGATTGTGGGTTTGTACGGACCAACCTCCCACGAGGAAACCGGCCCGGTTGGAAACGGGCCTATTGTTGTTTTAAGAAAAGACGTAGGCTGTGAAATTCCCTGCTATTTTCGCTCCTGCAATTATCGGGTGTGCATGGACTGGATCAAGCCCGAAGAAGCGATGCGGGCCGCAAGGGAGTTATTGAATAGGCCGGTGAAATGAAAATCCTTGTTGTTACACTTTCCAACTTAGGCGATGTTGTTCTGACGCTGCCGGTTTTTGAGGCGCTTAAGCGTCAATCCCCTGAAGTTCAGATCCATGCGGTGGCTAGTCCCTCCGCTGCTGTGGTTCTGGAGTCCGACCCGCGCGTGCAAAAACTCATTCCCTACAATAAAAAAATTTCGTTGATCGGCAAGATTGGTTTTCTGGCGAAGATTCGCGAGGAGCGCTATGACACCATTATCGACTTGCGTCATTCGCTGATCGGACTTTTGGGTGGGGCAAAACGCCGGAACAATTATTTTTTATTCCGCAAACAGTCGATGCACCGGGCGCGGCGGCATCTGGCGGCGCTAGAGGGCATCGCGGATACTTCATTACCGGATGGACCGCTTCTTTCTGTGGCGCCCTCCAAACTTTTTGACGGAGAAAAGCGTTTGGTTGTCGCGGCCATCGGCTCTAAAAGTGACATCAAAAAATGGCCGGCGGAATATTATGCTGAGCTTCTCGACCGCCTGGCTGTGAATGAGGATTGTGATATCGCGCTTGTCGGCGACAAACAGGACGCCCCAGACGCGGAAAAAGTAAAAAGCCTTATGAAGCACGCGGCGCTGGATCTATGCGGCAAGACAAGTTTTGAGGAATTAAAATCCGTGATTCGCGCCGCTTCTTTGGTGGTGACCAATGACAGCGCGCCGCTTCATATTGCCGACGCGATGGATATTCCGACGTTGGCATTATTTGGTCCGACGGATCCCCGCAAGTATGGTCCGCGGTCCGGTCATAGCATTGCTTTGAGAAAGCCGCTTTTTTGCGCGCCTTGCGAAAAGGCCCAGTGCCGTTATCATCACGAATGCATGATCGAGCTTTTGCCGCTGGAAGTTTATGAGCAGGCCAGGCGTCTCCTGGGCCATGAATGGAAAAGTTCAGGTGGTCTCCGAGTTCTTTTTATCCGGCTGGACCGGATCGGGGACTTGGCGTTGTCGCTTCCGGCGGTGGAGGCCGTGAAAGAACAATTTCCTAACGCGCACCTGTCGCTGATGACTCGTTCTTACACTCAGGACTTGTTGCAGGGGCACCCGCTTTTGGATGAAGTCATCCCTTATCGTTACGAAAAAGGGGGCAGGCATCGGTCGCTTTTGGGCTACTGGCGATTTCTCAAGGAAATCCGCCGGCGGAATTTTGACGTGGTTTTTATTCTGCATCCCAGCACGCGCTCTCATCTTTTACCGGCCTTGGCCGGAATCCCGTACCGCGTAGGGTTTGATTCTCGTTTGCCGTTTTTATTGACGCATCGGGCGGCGGATAGGCGGCATGAGGGAAAGCGCCATGAATCCGAATACACCCTCGATGTTGTCCGGGCATTTGGAGTCCAGTCCTCACCCGATAAGAAATTTGAGATCCCGCTGACGGCCTATGACATTCAAAAACCAAAATCCGGTGGCATGATCGCTTTGCATCCGGGGGCGAGCTGTCCTTCCAAGCGCTGGCCCCAGGAGCGGTACGCGGAGTTGGCGCGCCAATTAAAAGAAAAGCTTGGTCTACCAATCGCACTTATCGGCGGAAAAGAAGAAATGGAGTTGGGGAAGGCTTTGTCTAGCCGGCTCGGTGACGGCGTGGTGGATTTGACGGGTCGTTTGAGCTTACGAGAGCTGACTATTTTTCTTAAAAGCTGCCGGCTCCTGATCTCCAATGACTCCGGTCCCGTGCATGTGGCGGCGGCGGTGGGTACGCCGGTTCTGACTCTTTTTGGGCGCAATGCGGCGGGTTTAAGCGCCGCGCGATGGAAACCGCTGGGCGCCGGACACCGAATTATTCAAAAGGATGTCGGCTGCGTGACGTGTCTAGCGCATCGCTGCACGATCAACTTCGAGTGTCTGAAAGCGATTTCAACCGAAGAAGTGTCGGCCACTGCCGTCGATATGTTAATGAAACCCCAGTGAAGGCGTGAAAAAAAATACCTTCTGCGCCCTCGCGCTTTTTGCCCTCATCGCCAATTTTTCCCCGAATAAAGCAACTCAGTTTGAAATAGCCCCACCGCTTTCCGCGCCGCAGGTGGGGGAAAAGCTTATTTATAACGTTTACTGGATGGGCGCGCATATCGGCATCGGAACGCTTGAAGTTCAAGAAAAAGTTGAGCGCCAGGGCCGACAAGCCTATCACTTGGTAGCCACAGCCGGCACAAACGCTTTCTTATCCAAACTCTATCCGGTTCACGATGAAATCCATAGCTTCATGGACGCTGAGACTTTTCATTCGCTGGAGTTCAACAAAACACTCAGCGAGGGCAAATACCGCGCTGACGAGCGAATCATTTACGATTGGAAAGAGAAGAAGGGTTTTTACGAGTCCCTGTGGAATAAAAGTAAAAAAGAGTTTCCGTTGGAACGCCCCACGCATGATCTCTTGAGCGCTTTCTATTGGTTTCGGTTGCAACCGGCCAAAGTAGGGGACAAGATTCACACGATAGTGAACAGCGAAGAAAAAAACTGGGACCTTGAACTAGAAGTCCAAACCCAAGAACCCCGCGAACTCCGAAACGGCCAATCCTTCAACACCTTCAAAGTAGAACCCAAAACGCGCCTAAAAGGCATACTCTACGTCCGCGGCCGAGCCTGGGTTTATTTCTCCACAGACCCGCAAAGAACCCCCGTTTGGATCACCTTAAGCACCCCTTTCGGTCCTGTTACCGGCGTCCTAGCTCAAGAGACTTCATGAAAATATCCGTCCAGGTGAAGGCGGGCTCTAAGAGGGAGTCGGTTGAGAAAATCGATGAGAAGCATTATCGCGTCACCGTGAAGGCGCCGCCCCGGGAGGGGTTGGCCAATGAGGCGGTTATTCGGGCGCTTAAAGAGCGCTTTGGCGTGCCCAAGTCGCTCGTCACCATCGTCTCTGGCCATAGGGCCAAGCGCAAGATAGTGGAGATCGCTACACGATGACGGCTATTAACCTTCAGGCGATACAAAAAGACTGGAAAGCGCGCGGCTTTAGCTTCGCTGTCTGGACCGACCCGCCGGGGCAGGTCTGGGAAAACTATGTTCACGACACCGATGAGCTCTTCCTGGTCTTGGAAGGGAATGTAGAACTAGAAATGCAAGGCAAGAAATCCTGCCCGCCACGCGGCAAAGAAGTTTTGATTCCGGCAAAAACCGTCCACTCTGTCCGCAACCTCAGCGACTCCACCTCCCGCTGGCTTTACGGGTATTTTGGGAGATAGAGAGGGGGCTACATTTAAAATCGCTATGGCCGCGGTAGCGGCTTGACAAGAAGATCTTGAATAGGCTATACTTGGTATAGCCATTAGGAGGAATAAGCATGGTGACTAAAATTCAGAAATGGGGAAACAGTCAGGGGTTACGGGTGAGTAGAGACGTGCTGGAAAAGGCCCATGTCGCTGTCGGTGACGCGGTGGAGGTGAGTGTCCAAAAAGGGGCCATTCTTGTTCAGCCGGTCAGAGTGCGCGGAAAATACAGTCTCCGTCAACTGGTCGCCCAAATGCCGAAAAACTATAGGCCTAGCCGGGAGGAGTGGGGAAAAGCGGTGGGAAAGGAAGCCTGGTAAGTGCCCGGCTATATCCCCAAAAAGGGGGACCTGGTTATTTTGACGTTTGACCCTCAGGCCGGTCATGAGCAAAAAGGAAGAAGGCCGGCACTGATCGTCAGCAATGATTTATTCAATAAGCACACGGGATTCGCTGTAGCCTGCCCTATCACCAACACGGATCGGAAAATTCCCTTTCATGTCCCGATCCCGCCCCAATCCTCTTTGACCGGATGGGTCATGGTGGACCAGGTCAAGTCCATCGATTATCGCAGCCGCAAGATCAAATATGTCGAGCGCGCGTCCTCGGAATTCCTGAACGAGGCGCTGGGTATTTTAGAAACTTGTTTTTTCTGAAATCAAAAAATGCAAACATGCAGTCAGAAAAAGATTTGACCCCCATTTTGACCCCCATTTCATTTCAGATGACCCCCATTTCAGACCCCCATTTCCCCCATTTTTCAGGGCATAAGGCCAAGCGTAAGATAGTGGAGATCGCTGACAGATGACGGTTATTAACCTTCAGGCGATAAGGAATGCGGGATCTGACTGAATATGATTACATTTGTATTTACATATGTAATATGATATATTTGAATCCGTGAAGGAGTTTCGATGGAGCCTCGAAAAGAACGAACAATTGAGAAAAGAAAGGGGCGTTTCTTTTGAGCGACTGGTTGGTTCAAGATTCGTTGGCATTGAGAAGCATCCCTCGAAACCGCACCAGCGGCTTATGCTATTTGAATTTCGGCGTTACGTCTGGGTCGTTCCGTACGTGGAGGAAAAGAACGTTTATTTTCTCAAGACGGCTTTTCCGAGCCGCAAACACACGAAAAAACATTTAAAAGGAGGCTTAGGATGAAAAAAATCAGATTGAACGCCGAAGAAAAAAGGATCATGGCCGCGATTGAGCGCGATGAGTTCATGCCCGTGACCGGCAGGGAACTGCGTGAAGTCGCCGACTCCATCGCCGCTAGGAAAAAGGACAGGACGCTCACGATTCGCGTCAACAGCAATGACATCAGTCGGATCAAGCGATTGGCCGGGTCCAAGGGGATCCCCTACCAATCGTATCTTTCAGAAATCATTCACCGCGTGGCGGTAGCCGCATGACACTTTATGTGTCAGTTGTTGACAATTGACACACCCTCTCTGTTTTATACCGCATACTAGACCCTATCTGGACTGGGGAAAAAAGGGACATGTTAGATGAAATACTGGTTAATGAAAAGCGAGCCTGCTACTTATTCTATTGATGATCTTGAGAGGGATGGGGTTACTTCTTGGGAGGGGGTTCGGAATTATCAGGCTCGGAATTTTATGCGGGATCAGATGCGTAAAAGCGATCTGGTTCTTTTTTATCATTCGAATGCGGATCCTTCGGGGGTAGCGGGGGTTTGTCGGGTTGTTAGAGAGGGGTATCCTGATTCCACTATCAAAGAGGCGGGGTGGGTGATGGTGGATGTGGAGTTTGTGGAAAAATTCAAACGCTTTGTGGCGTTGGAAGAGCTCAAAGCCGATAAAAAACTCCAGGGGATGTTGGTGACGAAGCGGGGGACGCGGTTGTCGGTTCAGCCGGTGGATAAAATGCATTTTAGGGAAGTGACGCGCTTGGGACGCATTCAACGATAGAGAAAGGGAAAAGCCATGATTCGTAAAGCTTCAGCGGTTTGGACGGGTGGGCTCAAAGACGGAAAAGGCACGGTTTCCATGGAAAGCGGAGTGTTGTCGCAAACGCCGTATTCATTTGGGAGGCGTTTTGAAAATGAAAAAGGGACCAATCCCGAGGAATTGATCGCCGCGGCGCACGCGGCCTGTTTTTCGATGGCTCTGTCGGCTCAATTGGGTTCCGCTAATATCAAGCCGGAACGCGTTGAGACGGCGGCGGATCTCACTCTGGAAAAGCTGGATAGCGGATGGACGATTACCAAAGTCCATTTGACCGTGTCCGCCAAAATCCCGGGAGCCGATGAAGCGGTCTTTGAAAAGGCGGCTCAAGAGGCTAAAGAGGGGTGTCCGGTCTCCAAACTTCTCAAAGCCACTATCACAATGACGGCGCAGCTTTCAGCCTAATTTCAGCCACAAATCATCGGAGGATTCGTCCGCAAGGCAATTCGTAAAACCGCCGGTCGTTGACACTGCCGAATGGCGGGTGATAGACTGGTGCGTCATGAAATTTCTTAATTTTGCTCGCTTAAGTCAGGTTATTTCCCGCTTTAATAAAGCCAAAGTCCTTGTTGTCGGCGATCTCATTTTGGATGAGTTTATCTGGGGAAAAGTTTCCCGGATTTCTCCGGAAGCGCCGGTGCCTGTGGTGTGGGTGGACTCGGAAAACTTTATGCCGGGCGGGGCTTCCAACGTGGCCAATAATATCCGGTGTTTGGGCGGCGAAGCGCACCTGGCGGGTGTGGTGGGAGACGATTCTCGTGGCGAGATTTTGAGAAGCCAGCTTCACAAAAAAGGCGTGAACTGCGAAGGCGTATTCACCGACCACAAAAGGCCCACGACGCAGAAAACGCGTGTCATCGCTCACCATCAGCAAGTTGTCCGTATCGACCGCGAAGAACTTCAGCCGGTGCCGGATTCGGTGCTGGATCAAATCCTTGATTTTATTCGCAAGAAAATAACAGAAGTCGACGCGCTCATCATTGAAGACTACGGCAAGGGCGTTATCGTGGAGCGGCTCGTGCGGGAGAGCGTCAAAATGGCCAAGAGCCATAACCGCGTGATCACCGTTGATCCCAAAGAATCCCATTTTTCTTATTACAAGGGCGTCACGACGATCACCCCCAATCACCATGAAGCGGCCAGCATGGTGGGTTTTACGATTAAAGACGATTACACGCTGGAAAAAGCCGGCCAGAAACTTTTGGAAAAATTAAAAGGCGAGTCGATATTGATCACTCTCGGCGAAGACGGAATGGCGCTTTTCCAGCAAGGCAGGAAAATGGAAAAAATTCCCACGGTTGCCCAGGAAGTTTTTGACGTTTCCGGCGCGGGAGATACGGTGATCAGCGCTTACACCCTGGCCCGCGCTTCCAAGGCCACCGCCTCCGAGGCCGCGCATATTTCCAACTGCGCCGCCGGCATTGTGGTTGGCAAGGTGGGTGTGGCCGTCACTTCTCAGGAAGAACTTTTAAAGCGGATCAAGAAAGAGGTAAAAGGCTAGTGGAAGCGATAGGGATTATTCCGGCGCGTTATGGCGCCACCCGCTTTGAGGGCAAGGTCTTGAAAGACCTTTGCGGCAAGCCGGTGATTCAGCATGTTTATGAGCGCGCCAAAAAGGCGAGGCTTTTGGATGACCTGATCATCGCCGCGGATGATGAGCGGATTTTAAAAGCCGTGGAAAGTTTTGGCGGCAAAGCGGTGTTCACTTCCAAGTCCCACAAGACCGGCACGGACCGCCTGACGGAGGTGGTGAACGCGCTGGACGTCAAAGTGATTGTGAATATCCAGGGTGACGAGCCTTTGATCAATCCTTTGGTGATCGATGACCTTGTGCGGACGATGCAGGATGACTCTGAGGCGGTGATGGCGACTGTCGTGAAAAAAAGCGTCTCCGAAGAAGAGTTCAAAAGCCGCGACGTGGTGAAGGTGATCATGGACCAGAGCCAAAAGCGCGCGCTTTATTTTTCACGCATGCCGATCCCCGGCGGACTCAAGCCCGGTCCGGATCACTTCTTTTACAAGCACATCGGAATTTACGCGTACCAGAAGGATTTTATTTTTACATTCAAAAAACTCCCCAAGTCCACGCTCGAAGCCTGTGAAAAGCTTGAGCAGCTGCGGGCGCTTGAGCATGGTTATAAGATCCGGTTGATTGAAACAAAATTTGAAACGGTGGGCATCGATACGCCCGAAGATTTGGAACACGCGAAGTTACTTTTAGAAAAGGAAGAAGCCTGTGCCTAAATACATTTTCATTACCGGCGGCGTTGTTTCGAGTTTAGGCAAGGGCATCGCCTCCGCTTCGATTGGAAAGCTGTTGGAGTCCAAAGGCCTGCGGATCGCGATGATGAAATGCGACCCGTATCTCAACGTCGATCCCGGCACGATGAATCCTTATCAGCACGGCGAAGTGTATGTCACCGAAGACGGCGCCGAAGCGGATTTGGACCTGGGGCATTATGAGCGCTTCACCAACGCGGACATCACTAAGCTCAACAATGTGACGACGGGCAAAATTTATTATTCGGTCATCACCAAAGAGCGCCGCGGGGATTATCTGGGCGCCACGGTGCAGGTAGTCCCGCACATCACCGATGAAATCAAATCCGCGATCCGCCAGGTTTCAGTCGGCAAGTCTTTGGATGTGGTGATTTGCGAAATCGGCGGCACGGTGGGCGACATCGAAAGCTTGCCGTTTTTGGAAGCGATCCGTCAATTCCGCCAGGACGTGGGCCGCGGCAACGCGATCAATATTCACCTCACGCTGATTCCCTTCATCCGTGTCGCTGACGAGATCAAAACCAAGCCCACGCAGCACAGCGTCGGCAAGATGCGCGAAATCGGTATCCAGCCGGACATTCTTCTCTGCCGCACCGAAAAAAGACTGAACAAGGATGTGCGTGAAAAAATAGCGCTATTTTGCAATCTGGGTCCCGATCAGGTGATCCAGGCGCTGGATGTGGATGAGATTTATGAGGTGCCGCTGGCGCTGAAGGATGAGGGACTCGACACGCTGATCCTGGATCTTTTGAAGCTGAACTGCGAAGACGGGGAAGCGAAGATCAAAGCCTGGAAAAAAGAGGTGGTCGATAAAGTCATCAATCCCTCTAAAACGGTGACGATCGGCGTAGTCGGAAAATATGTAAATCTCCAGGACGCCTACAAGTCCATTTACGAAGCGCTTTATCACGGCGGCATCGCCAATGACGCGAAGGTGGAGATCCGCAAAATCGACGCCGAAGACATCCTGACGCATGGCCCGGAAAAATATTTGAAAGACATGAATGGCGTGCTCGTGCCCGGCGGCTTTGGGGATCGCGGGGTGGAGGGAAAGATCCGCGCGATCAAATATGTCCGGGAAAATAAAGTTCCATTTTTTGGCGTGTGTTTGGGCATGCAATGCGCGGTGATTGAGTTCGCCCGCGACGTCTGCGGAATGAATCGCGCCAATTCCACCGAGTTCAATAAAACGACCCCTTTTCCCGTGATCAGCCTTTTGGAAGAGCAAAAAAGCGTGAAGGACTTGGGCGGCACCATGCGTTTGGGTTCTTATGCCTGCTCAGTGAAGAAAAATACCAAAACCCATAAAGCGTATGGCCGGGACTCCATCAAGGAGCGCCATCGCCACCGTTACGAATTCAACAACAAGTACAAGGTGAAAATGGAAACCAACGGTCTTATTGTTTCAGGAACAAGCCCCAATGGGCGGCTTGTGGAAATCGTGGAATTGGCGGACCATCCCTGGTTTGTCGGATGCCAGTTTCACCCCGAATTTCAATCAAAGCCCGACGCGGCGCATCCTCTTTTCCGCGAGTTCATTCGCGCTTCTATCGCTCACAGAGTAGGATAAAATCATGGTCCGCCTCGATTCCATTAAAATGGGGGAAGGCTGCCCCTTATTTTTGATCGCGGGTCCCTGCGCGATCGAGAATCTTCCCAGCGCTTTGAAGCACGCCAAGGCCATTCAAAAGATCGCCAAACGCCTTCACATGCCCGTGATTTACAAATCCAGTTATGACAAAGCCAACCGGACTTCGGTGAAATCGTATCGCGGCCTGGGCATGGAAGCAGGTTTAAATATTCTCCGCCGCGTTAAAGAAGAAACGGGATTACCGCTTTTAACCGATGCGCATACCGCTGAAGAAGCGCGTCAGGCGGCCCTCACGGTGGATGTGCTTCAAATCCCCGCGTTTTTATGCCGCCAGACGGATCTGCTTTTGGCCGCGGCCCAGACAGGGAAGGTAGTTAATGTAAAGAAGGGCCAGTTTCTGGCGCCTTGGGATATGGGGAATGTCGCCAAAAAGATCGCCTCGGCGGGCAATGACCGCATTCTTCTTACCGAACGCGGGACTTCTTTCGGTTATAATACGCTTGTAAGTGATTTCAGAGCCATTCCGATTATGAAGGAATTGGGCTATCCGGTGGTGTTTGACGCCACGCATTCGGTGCAACAGCCGGGCGGGCGCGGAGAAAGCACCGGCGGGGAGCGGCGTTTCGTGCCGGTTTTGGCGCAGGCGGCGGTGGTGGCGGGCGCGGACGGTGTTTTCATGGAAGTGCATGAAGATCCTGACCACGCCCCCAGCGATGGACCGAATATGGTGCGATTGAAAGACCTCGAGCGGCTTCTGGCGCGTCTTTTGAAATTGAAAGAGGTTGTCGAAAAATGACGATCAGGGTGGCCAAGGATGTGATTCGGATTGAGCGCGACGCGCTATCCAATGTCATAAACCGCATCGACGGTCATTTTGAAAAAGCCTGCGCGCTGATTTTAAAATCCAAAGGCCGCGTGGTCGTGACCGGCATGGGCAAGCCCAGCTTCATCGCCCAAAAAATATCCGCGACACTTTCTTCCACCGGAACGCCTTCACTTTTTCTTCATCCGGCCGAAGCGCTCCACGGGGATCTGGGCCGCGTCACCAAAGACGACGTGGTGCTGGCTTTTTCCAGCAGCGGTCAAACCGAAGAGATTCTGAAAATTCTTCCCATCGTGCGCCGCATCGGCGCCAAACTCATTTCTTTTACCGGGGCCGCCAAGTCGCCGCTGGCCAAGGCCAGTGACGTGGCGCTGGATGTGAGCGTTAAAAAAGAAGCCTGTCCGCTCAATCTTGCGCCGACGGCCTCAACCACCGTGATGTTGGCGATGGGTGACGCGCTGGCGCTGGAGCTTTTGGAGCGGAAAGGCTTCAAGGCCGAAGATTTTGCTTTTTATCACCCCGGCGGCCAGTTAGGCAAAAAACTGTTGCTGCGCGTTTCCGACATCATGCGAAAAGGCAGGGATAACCCCGTGGTTCCCGAAACCATGAAAGTGAAGGAAGTGCTTTTTCGCATCACCAGGGCCCGCGCCGGATCGGCGACGGTGGTGGACGCCAAAGGAAAACTCAAAGGAATCTTTACGGATGGTGATTTGCGGCGGCATTTGAAAGGCAAAGAGGACGTGCTTTTGGAATGCGCGGTTTCGCGCGTGATGACGCCCAGGCCCGTGACCATCGGTCCGTCGCGCTTGGCGGCCGAAGCGCTTGAGATTTTACGTTTAAAAAAGATCGACGAAGTGCCGGTGGTGGATTCCCGGCATAAGCCCATCGGCCTTTTGGACGTGCAGGACCTTTTAAAGGCGGGTATTGTTTAGAACAGTCGTGAGGGGTGAGTCGTGGGTCGTGAGCAAACGCTTGCCCACCACTCACGACCCACGACTCACGACAGGGTCAACATGGAATTGGATTTAAAAGAGCGGATTAATAAAGTTAAGCTGGTCATCGTCGATATCGACGGCGTTATGACCGATGGGCGCATCGTTCTCGGGGATCATGGCGATGAGCTCAAGTTTTTTGATGCGCAGGATGGTCATGGCATGGTGATGCTGCGCCGGGCGGGAATCAGGACGGTTCTTTTGAGCGGCCGGAAATCCCGCGTCAATGTGCGCCGCGCCAAAGAGATTCAGGTTGTGAAGCTGTATCAGAACGCGCATGATAAGCTGAAGGTGTTTGAGAAGATTCTCAAGAAATTTAAGGTTGGCCCCGAAGAAGTATGCTACATGGCCGATGATTTGATCGATCTGCCGGTTTTGACGCGCGTCGGTTTTTCGGTGACGGTGCCCGACGCGGTGCCGGAAGTGAAGGAGCGCGCGCATTGCGTCACCGAGCGCAAGGGCGGGCGCGGAGCGGTCAGGGAATTGACAGACCTTTTGCTTAAAACGCAGGACAAGTGGCAAGCCGTCACAGAGAGGTATTTCCGATGAGATCCCCATTTCATGGACATCAGGTGCCGGTTATCGCGCTATGCACGGTGATTTCCGCCGCGATTGTGTTTTTTGTTCAGGGCATGAATGAAAAGCGTCAGACAGCCAAAGCGCACGCGCGCGAGGCGGTGGTCAAGTCCAGCCGCGATCAGCAGCTGCAGCAGTTTAAGCTCACCGGTTTTGATGAGCGTGGGCAGAAGTTTTGGGATTTGGAAGGCAAAGCGGCCAAGATTGATCCCAGCCAAACCATTTATTTGGATGAAAATGTTAAATTCAAGCTCCGGGATGGCATGGTGGTTCACACCAGCCGTGTCCAGTGGTCGCAGGCCGCCGGAGTTTTTCGCACGGACGCGCCGGTGACCGTTAACCGCGCCGAGACCGTTATCCGCGGAAAAGGGGCCGTCGGCCGGCCGAGCGAAAGCTTTCTGCAGCTGAACCGCGACATTCAAATGACGATCAACGCTTCCACGCATTTGACCTGCGAAGGACCGATGAAAGTTTTTTACAAAGAAAATAAAATGGTTTTCTTCCGTAAAGTACGCGTCAAAGACAGCCGCGGGGTCCTGACGGCCAATCGCATGGATGTTTTCTTCGGCGGGGAAGATAAAAAAGTCGATAAAATCATCGCCATCGGCAACGTCGTCATCGAGCGCGGTTCCGACACGACGCGATCCCAGCGCGCGGTCTACAGTCTCCTGACCGGTTCGGTTCGCCTGGAAGGCAACCCTGAAATCACGCTTCACAAGGGAGGTTCTTCGCTTCTTGACGCCGCTCCTTGAAACCAAACAACTGAAAAAGTCTTACAGCGGCCGCGCCGTCGTGAACGGTGTGGATTTGGTGATTTACCCCGGCGAAATTGTGGGTCTTTTGGGCCCGAACGGCGCCGGAAAGACGACAACCTTTTACATGGTTACGGGCATCGTTCAGCCGGATAGCGGCACGATTTCTTTTGATCGCCGGGATGTGACGCGTTATCCCATGCATCAGCGCGCCCAAATGGGCATCGGCTATTTGTCCCAGGAGCCTTCGGTTTTCCGGAAGTTGACGGTTGAAGAGAACATTCTCGGCGTCCTGGAAACGCTGCAGCTGCCCAAGCGCGAACGGGAAAAACGCCTGGAAGAGCTTTTAAATGAACTGGGCATCAGGCATTTGCGGCAATCCAAAGCCATGACGCTTTCGGGCGGGGAAAGACGGCGGCTTGAGATCACTCGGGCGCTGGTGACGCACCCGCTTTGCATTCTACTGGACGAGCCTTTTTCAGGCATTGACCCCATCGCCGTGGCCGATTGCCAAAACTTAATCCGCGAACTCAAGAAAAAGGGTTTGAGCATCCTTCTGACCGACCACAATGTCCGCGAGACGCTGGCCATCACCGACCGCGCCTACATCATGTCGGAAGGGAAGATTTTGATTTCCGGATCCAAGGAGGATTTGCTGACCAATAAAGAAGCGCGGAAGATTTATCTGGGCGAAAAATTTACGATGTGAAATTCGCGCGGACGCGAATTTCATCCCGAGCGTAGTCGTGGGATCGACTCGTTTGTTGATTCCTCTGCGGAGTTTATCCCCTTCAGGGGACTCGGAATGGCAGGTTTAGATGGGTTGTGTTATAATTCTTTTTTTTACAGAGAGGTCTTTATGGAAATTGACATCAGCGGACGGCATTTTCATGTAACAGAACCGCTCAAACAGTACGCGGCGGAAAAGCTGGGCAAATTCGATAAAGCAGGCCTTAAAATCGAAGCCATTCACGTTGTTTTCGATGTTCAGAAGTTCATGCATATCGCCGAAATCGTTGTCCGCGGCAAGGAGCTCCGCGTGACGGCCAAGGAGCAGAGCACCGACGCCTACGCGGCTTTCGACAAGTGTTTTGCCAACGTTCAACTGCAATTGCGGCGTACTCACGACCGCGTGAAAGATCACAGAAAAAAAGCAATATGAAATCCTCTCTGAAGAAGATCAATGATTGCCGGGTTAAAATCCTGGTCGAGGTCGAACCCGAGAAAGTCGAGCATCGTTTCCAGGAAGTTTTAAAAGAGTTCCAGCGCAATGTCCGATTGCCGGGTTTCCGTGAAGGTAAAGCGCCGATGGACATGGTCGAGAGGAAATTCGCCAAAGAAGTCCAGGAAGAGGTTTTGAAGTCGCTGGTTCCCGAGGCGTATCACCAGTCGCTGGCGACACAGAAAGTTTCGGCGGTTTCCACGCCGTCCATTTCCGACGTGAAGTTTGAGCGCGGGCAGCATCTGACCTTTGCCGCCGAGTTTGATCGCTCTCCGGAGGTGTCGATTAAAAATTATAAGGGCATCAAGCTGAAGCGGGTTTCTGAGGCCGTCACCGACGAAGATTTGAATAAAGCCGTGGCATCGCTTCTGGAATCCAAAGCGGAACTGACGCCGCTTCTCCAGGCGCGGCCTGTTCAGCGCGGCGATTTTATCGTCACCGATATCGAGATCTGGAAGGACGGCGCCTACACTCCCGGCAAGAAGGGTGTTTTGCTTTTTGTCGAGCCCAATGAAATGGATGACTTTTTCGACAAAGTAGTGGGCGCGCAGATCGATGATGTCCGGGAAATCTCCGGCGGACCCACGCCTGGTTTCAAGCCCCATTACAAGCTCTGGATCCGCGCGATCAAAGAAAAGAAAGTGCCGGCGCTGGATGAGGAGTTTATCAAAGGCTTCGGCAAGGCGACGCTTGAGGAATTCCGCGAGGCGGTTCGTAAAGATCTGGGGCAATATAAACGCTCGGAGTCATTTGAAAAAATGAAAATCGAGCTTTTCGAAAAACTTTTGGAAAAAGTTTCGTTTAGCGTACCCGAAAGCCTCGTGGATCGCCAGAGGGAGCATATCCTCGAGGATGCCCGCAAGCATTTTACGCGCATGGGCGTTCCGGATAAGTTTGAGGAAGAAAAGGCCCATCTGGAGGAGGATGCCGCCAAGCGCGCGCTTGACCAGGTGAAGCTTTATTTTGTGTTGGGCCGCATCGCCGAGCTTGAGAAGATCGAGCCGGAAGAGGATGAGGTCCAGCGCCGGCTTGAGTCGATCGCGCGGGAGTCTCAAAAGCCGATGGAGGAAGTGCGGCATTTTTTTGAGGAAGATTTGCGCCAGAGCATGGTGGAAAAAAAGACCATTGATTTTTTGATCGCGAACGCGAAGTTTGATGAGGAAGGGCGGTAATGCAACCCATTTCCAGGAGGTATTTATTATGAGCATTCTAGTTCCGATGGTGATTGAAACAACGGGCAGAGGAGAGAGGGCGTATGATATTTATTCCCGCCTTTTGAAAGACAGGGTCGTTTTTATCGGCACGCCGATTGACGATGTGGTGGCCAATCTCATCGTGGCCCAGCTTCTCTTCCTACAAATGGAAGATCCGGAAAAGGATATCCATCTCTACATCAATTCCCCCGGCGGATCCATCACCAGCGGCCTGGCGATTTATGACACAATGCAGTTTTTAAAACCCGATGTGAATACTTACTGTATCGGGCAGGCGGCGAGCATGGGCGCGGTTTTGCTGGCGGCGGGCACCAAGGGCAAGCGCTATTCGCTTCCCAACTCCCGCGTCATGATCCACCAACCTTGGGGCGGCGTGC
>JACQQX010000050.1 GCA_016206805.1 Candidatus Omnitrophota bacterium | reverse complement strand
TATTATACTTCCGCCACTTGGATGAGTTCGCGCCTGTAGCACAGATGGATAGCGCGCTTCCCTCCGAAGGAAGAGGTCGCTGGTTCGACTCCAGCCAGGCGCATGTTTTCGGTTCTACCCCAAAGCCTAAAATGCGACCTTCAAAAAAAGAGAATTGCGCCCGTAGCTCATCCGGATAGAGCGCCTGGCTTCGAACCAGGAGGCGGCAGGTTCGAGTCCTGCCGGGCGCATGTTTGCCCGGCAGGACTTGAAGAGAGCCTCGGCGCCCGTAGATAAAAGACGAGTGCCAAAAAGGCACTCGTCAATTCCATCGTCGAGGCGAGTGGCCGACCCGGAGTCTTGAATGCCGAAACACCGGAGGTGTCGAGGACATGAAAGACGTAGGGCGCCGAGTCCTGCCGGGCGCATGTAGTATTTCCGCCAAGGATTAAACGCGTAACCCCCTAGAGGAATAGTTTGTCAGGAAGCCTGTTTTTGGTTAAAATCAGGGGCTTAGATTTTTGTTTTTAAGCGCCCTTGCCGATCTTGAGGATCGGCGCTGCTCAGCTCATGGTTTAGTTTTAGGATTGATTGGGTAGTTAGAATTCGCGCCGATAGCTCAGTTGGTAGAGCAGCTTCCGCCACAAATCGCGGCGGACCCGCCGATGCTTTGTGGCGGGGACTCTTAAAGTTTAAATAATTAGCGTCCTTAGCTCAGTTGGTAGAGCAGCTGACTCTTAATCAGCGGGTCGAAGGTTCGAATCCTTCAGGACGCATAGGTCTTAATCTCCGCCAAACGGCGCGGCGGATTCGTCCACAACCCGCGCCGTTTGTGACGGATGCGCCGCGCTTTATGGCGCAAGCAGGGTCGAAGGTTCGAATCCTTCAGGACGCACTTTTTGGAGGCTTTTGGGGCGGATGGCGAAACTGGCAGACGCGCGAGCCTTAGGAGCTCGTGGGGAAACCCTTAGAGGTTCAAATCCTCTTCCGCCCATAAAAGACAGAAATCAGAAGACAGGTGACAGGATACAGGGAAAAACACGGAAACAGGATACAGGCTACAGGATTCAGGGAAGAAAAAGGGATTAAAGGGCTCAAGGTTTACCGTGTGGCGTATGATCTTTCGATTGAGATATTGAGGAGTTGTATTCACTGACAGACCAGATCAGAAGATCGTCTCGGTCTACGGCTATCAATATCCGAGAAGGTTTTGCCAAGAGAAAATATCAGTTGGTTTTAGTAAGGCATTTGAACGATGCCATGGGTTCGAGTGAGGAAACGCGGGGCTGGCTTGAGTTTAGCAGGGATTTTGGTTATTTGGCCGAAGAGGAATATGGTAAATTAGACGCTCGGTATGATGAAGTCAATGCTATGCTGTACGCATTGATAAATCGTTGGCAAGATGATCTTGATTCTGATGTTTGATTTTCCTGATACCTGTTCTCTGAATCCTGATTTCTGTCTTTTTTCAAGCGGGAGTAACTCAGTGGTAGAGTGCAACCTTGCCAAGGTTGAGGTCGCGAGTTCGAATCTCGTCTCCCGCTCAATTTTTCTTAAAAAGGAGCCCGTCGCGGAATGAAAATCGTGGAATTCTTGAATGAAAAGTCGGTCAATGCCAACCTCAAAGCCACGACCAAGGAAGGGATTATCCGTGAACTCATCGACCTTCTGGCTAAAAACGAAGGCATTAAAAACAAAGAAGAGCTTGTCAAAGTTTTGCTCGGACGTGAAACCCTGGGGTCCACCGGCATTGGTCAAGGGGTAGGCATTCCTCACGGCAAGTCCAATTCGGTGAAAAAACTCACCGGGGTTTTCGGCATTTCCCATACGGGTGTCAATTTTGACGCGCTGGACGGTGAACCGGTTTATATCGTATTTCTTCTTGTCGCGCCCGAGGATTCAGCCGGCCCGCACCTAAAAGGACTTGCCCGCATTTCCCGTCTCCTGAAAGACAAGTATTTCCGGGAATCACTCAAACAGTTGAATGACGAAAAAGCTGTTTTCAAACTCATCCGCGAAGAAGACGCTAAAAAAACGTAGGGCGGTGTGCGGTAACGAAGCCCGTATCGTTAAGCGGTTGCGGCGGCGTTACGAAACCGAACAACGCCTGACGATACGGGCTTCGTTACCGCTGAACGCAATCGAGGTTTAAAATGGGAATGTTCAAGTGGCTTTATCCCGGCATGCGCGTTAAGCGCTGGGTATTCCTGTGTTCTTTTGGAATTATTTTATGTTCTATTGGATTTGTCCTCACGATCACTGAAGTCCAAAAAACCAGCGGCAGCCTCATCGTGCTTTTGGGCACGAGCCTGGTGGTTGTCAGCATTCGTAAAATCATCAAGTCCATCGTCACCGTCCTGCTTCCGCAGAAGGAAAGCGAACTGGTCAACATCATGTACCAGAAGCGTTATCTGGAGCGGGGTCCGCGCATTGTCGTCATCGGCGGCGGTTCAGGGCTGGCTGTTCTGCTTCACGGTTTGAAAGAGCATACGTCCAACATCACGGCCGTGGTCACGGTGGCCGACGATGGGGGGTCATCCGGCCGGCTGCGCAGCCAGTTCAACATTCCGCCTCCCGGGGATATCCGCAACTGCCTGGTGGCGCTGGCGGACGCCGAACCCATGATGAGCGATCTTTTTCAATTTCGTTTTGAAGGAGAGTCCGGGGAGTTTGAAGGGCATAATTTTGGCAATCTTTTTATCCTCGCCATGCTCAAGGTCACCGGTGATTTTGAAAAGGCCATTCGCGAGTCCAGCAAAATCCTGGCGATCCGCGGCCGTGTGGTGCCGGCCACGCTGAAAAGGGTTTCGCTGTTGGCGCATCACGCCGACGGCACGGTTACGGAGGGGGAGAGCAATATTTCCAAAGTGAAGAGCCCGGTTGACCGGCTTTACCTGAAACCGGAAGGCTGCAGCGCCACCGAAGACGCGCTGACGGCGATTCAGAACGCGGATGCCATTGTGATCGGGCCGGGCAGCTTGTACACCAGCCTGCTGCCCAATCTTCTCATCGAAGACCTGGCCAATGCCGTCGCCGCTTCCGCGGCGCCCAAGATTTATATTTGCAATGTGATGACTCAGCCGCATGAAACCGACGCGCTGACGGCATTTGATCACGTGAATGTGATTGTTGAGCACACGCGGCCGGATATTTTGAGCCACGTGATCGTCCATTCGGGGCAGATCCCGCAAAATACGCTCACTAAATACGCCAAGGAAGAGGCCTATCCGGTGACCACCGACACAGCCCGCATCCGGGAGCTGGGATACACGGTGATCGAGTCCAGCCTCGCGCAGTCGGCGGACATGATTCGTCATAACCCCAGAAAAGTTTCCAAAATCATCATGGATATTGTCAGCGCTTCCAAAAAAATCCGTAGCGCCCGCGAGAAAAGACCGGCTCATGCCAGGACCCGTTAAAAAACTCGTTTTTTGCGTCCACGCGCATCAGCCGATTGGAAACTTCGACCATGTTTTCAATGAAGCCTATGAGAAGTCTTATCGGCCGTTTTTTGACGTCGTGGAAAAGCATCCAAAAGTTAAAGTGACGGCTCATTTTTCGGGCAGTTTGATTGACTGGCTGTGCGAGAAAAAGCCGGAGTTTATCGAAAAGCTGAAACGGCTCAATTCGCGCGGGCAGATCGAATTCCTGGGCGGAGGGTATTATGAGCCGATTTACGGGGCTATTCCTGAGCGCGATATTCTCGGCCAGATCCGGATGATGCGGGAGAAATTAAAAACTCTTTTTGGCGTGGATCCGGAAGGCGCCTGGCTGACGGAACGGGTTTGGGATCCAGAGCTAACGGCGCCGCTGGCCAAGGCCGGGGTGCGGTTCACCATTTTGGATGATTTGCACTTTGAACAAGCGGGTATCGAGCCGCCGATCACGCATTATTATCGCGCAAGTGAAGGCAAGTATGCGGTGGATCTATTCGCTTCCAGCAAAAACCTGCGGTATTTGATGCCCTTTCATAAGGCGCAGGAGACGCTGGATTATCTCCATTCCCTGAAGACGGGCGGCGACAATGTCGTCGTGTTCGCGGATGACTGCGAAAAGTTTGGCATGTGGCCCGGCACGTATCACTGGGTTTACGAAGAGGGGTGGCTCGATCAGTTTTTCAAGCTGGCGGAAAAGGACAAAACCGTCCAGTTTTCTTTTTTTAAGGAAGTCAGAGCCCAGTTTGGCCCCAAAGAAGAAGTCCATGTGCCGCATGGCAGCTACAGCGAAATGATGGAGTGGTCGGCCGGCCGGTTTTACAATTTTTTTGAGAAATACCCGGAAAGCCTTTACATGAAAAACCGCATGTGGGAAGTCAGCCGCCGCGTGGAAGGCCGGAAAGAGGCGCTGCCTTTTTTGTACCGGGCGCAATGCAACTGCGCTTATTGGCATGGAGTGTTTGGCGGGCTTTATCTGCATCATTTGCGGGCGGCTATTTTTCAGAATTTGATCGAGGCGGAAAAAAGGGTGGAAAATGGCGGCCGGGTGGAATCATTGGAACATGGCAAGCGATGGGTGGCGCGTCAGAAAAATGCCGCGTGGTTTTTTAACGCGCAGGGCGCCTGCCTGGAAGAACTGGATTATCTGCCAAAACCCGCGAATTTGATGTGCAATTTGCGGCGTTACGCGGAAACGTATCACAGAGCGCTGCAAGTGGGCGTTGGCATGTCCGAAGCCGGCCAGACCACTGAGCATGTCTCGATCCATGAAATGCTGGGCACCAAAGAGAAGGGACTCGAGCGGCACCTGCATTACGACCCTTATCCCCGACTGTCCTTTATGGAGCATTTTTTTGAAGAACCGATTGATGTCGATGTTTTCCGGAAAGCGGAATATCCCCAAATCGGGGACTTTGCCGATGGAGTCTATGAGGTCAAAGATCTTGTTTTTCAAAGAAAGGGGTCGCTGCATTATTCGGATGAAACGATACCGCTCCAGCTGAAAAAAACGGTAGTGCCGCAGGGGGATGGCGGTATTCAAGTGCAATACCAAATCACTAATTTATCCCAAAAAGAAATCCGCTTTGTGTGGGGTGTCGAGTTTAATTTTTCTATTGGCGAAGCCGAAGCCATGAAGGGCCTCTCTCTTCAAGACATTTCCGAGCACGTTTTTTTGGATAGCTGGCGCGGGATTTCGATCGGCATGCGCTGGGACGGACAAGCGGATCTTTTGGCGGCGCCCATTGAGACCGTGTCCGGCTCTGAGGGTGGCATGGAAAGAACGGTTCAACAGCTTGCGGTATTGCGGCAGGAGAGGGTTTCTTTGAAGCCGGGAGAAGCTTTTGCGCGGTCGATTTGGCTTGACGTGGGGGAGGGTCGCGCGTGATCATTAAAAAGAAGGTCAAAATCGCCAATTCCCAGGGATTGCATGCCCGGCCGGCGTCTTTATTTGTGAAGATTGCCAACAAATATCAGTCTGACATTACGGTGCGGAAAGGTTCGGAAACGGTGAATGGCAAGTCTATCATGGGTCTCATGACCCTGGCGGCGCAAAAGGGCAGCACCATCGAAATCCAGGCCAGCGGCGCCGATGCCGAGCCTATGCTCGAAGAGCTCGAGAAATTTTTATTGAATGATAAGGAGGATGGGGCGTGAAGACGCTGAAAGGCATTGCCGCTTCTCCGGGCGTTGCTATCGGAAAAGTTCTTTTGCTGGATAGCCAGGAGATGGCTATTTCCAAAAGGCCGATTAAAGAATCCTCCATTCCCAAGGAAATCACACGCTTTCAGGACGCGCTGACTCAAACCCGCGCCGAGATCCTCAATATCCGCGACAAAGTTTCGCATGAAATCGGCCAAGAGCAGGCAGACATCTTTAACGCGCATTTGATGGTGCTGGAAGACCGCGCGATCATCGAAGAAGTGATGGAGCGCATTAAAAAAGAAAAATTGAACGCCGAGTATATTTTTTCGCAAGTCCTCAAAAAATATGTCCAATCCTTCCTCAAAATAGATGATGAATATTTGCGCGAGCGCGTCAGCGATATTAGCGATGTCGGTCGCCGGATTATCCGGCACTTAGTCGGCGAGCAAAAGGCGTCGCTGGCCGAACTGAAAGATAAGGTCATCATCGTCGCGTACGATCTTTCGCCCAGCGACACGGCGGTGATGCACCGTAAAAATGTGATTGGTTTCGCTACCGATATCGGCGGCCGCACGTCTCATACCGCCATCATGGCCAAGTCTCTTGAAATCCCCGCCGTTGTCGGTTTGGAGTCGGCCACCCATCAAATCCGTAACGGTGACAATGTCATTGTCGATGGTATTCAGGGGATTGTTATTATCAATCCTACCGCTGCCGAGATCCAGCGCTATAAAGTCGAGCAAACGCGGTTTTTGGATTTTGGACGGGCCCTTAAAAAGTTCAAAGACTTGCCGTGCATTACACTCGACGGCCGGCGCATAGAGTTAGCGGCCAATATTGAACTGCCCGAAGAAACCACCTCGGTGTTATCGCATGGCGCCGACGCTATTGGGCTTTATCGCACCGAATTCCTGTACTTGAACCGCGCGGGTCTGCCCACCGAGGAAGAACAGTACCAGGCGTACAAAAAAGTCGTGATGCAGATGTCGCCCAAGCCCGTTATCCTGCGCACATTCGACCTGGGGGGCGACAAGTTTCTCTCCCATTTGGAAATGCCGCATGAAATGAACCCTTTCCTGGGGTGGCGCGCCATCCGTTTTTGCCTGGCCTCTCCCGATATTTTCAAAGTCCAGCTGCGCGCCATTCTTCGCGCGAGCGCCCATGGCAAATTGCGCATCATGTATCCGATGATTTCGGGTGTTTCGGAGCTCAAGCAGGCCAATAAATTACTGGACGAGGCCAAAGCGGAGCTGCGGTCCAAAAAAGTTCATTTTGATGAAAAAATGGAAGTCGGCGCGATGATTGAAATCCCATCCGCGGCGCTGACTTGCGATATTCTGGCGTCGGAGGTCGATTTTTTCAGCATCGGCACCAATGACCTCATCCAATATTCGCTGGCCGTCGACCGTATCAACGAAAAAATCGCCTATCTGTATGAGCCGGCGCATCCGGCGGTTTTGCGGCTTTTAAAAACCATCATCGATAACGGGCATGCCAAAAAAATCTGGGTGGGATTGTGCGGTGAGATGTCCGGAGACCCGGTGTTGACGCCGGTTTTGGTCGGCCTGGGGCTGGATGAGATATCCACTTCACCCGTGATGATTCCCGAAATCAAAAAAGTCATCCGGTCGATCAGCTATGAAGACGCCAAGCGGATCGCCGATCACGCTTTAACGCTGCGGACCGGTGTCGAAGTGGTCCATTACTTAAAGCTCAAATATCAAAATATCATGAAGGACGGCATCAGGAAGAAATGAAGGCCTTGATTCTGGCCGCCGGCTACGCGACGCGGCTCTATCCTTTAACCATCAACCAACCCAAATGCCTTTTACCGGTGGCCGGCCGTTCGATTCTCGACAGGCTGGTTGAAAAGCTGGAGCGCATCCCGGGTCTCCAAGAAATCGGTATCGTTACCAATGACAAATTTTACCGGGTCCTTGAGGATTGGAAGAAAAATTACTCCGCCAAAACAACCATCCATGTTTGGAATGACGGCACGACTTCCAATGACAATCGGCTGGGCGCGGTGGGGGACATGGGTTTCGCGCTCCAGCGGATGGGCGAGAAGGACGATCTTATCATGTTGGCCAGCGATAACATTTTTGATGAGGGGATCGCTCCGTTTGTCCGGTTTGCCCGTTCTAAAAATGAAGTGACAATCGCCCTTTATGATTTAAAAGACAAGTCACTGGCGGCCAATCGTTATGGAGTGATGGAGCTGGACCGGGAAAAGAGGGTCGTGGGTTTCGAAGAAAAGCCGGCCGCGCCCAAAACCAGCCTTATCGGAATGGGGATTTATTATTTTCCCAAACAATCCCTGCCGTTGGCGCGCGAATATCTGGCCGGCAAGGATAAACAGGACGCCCCCGGTTTTTACATCCGCTGGCTTTTGAATCGGGTTAAAATTTATGGATTCACTTTTTCAGGCGCGTGGTATGATATCGGCGATTTAAATTCATTAGAGGAGGCATCCCGCAAATATTCATGAGAAAAGACAGATATTTATTCACATCCGAAAGCGTCACCGAAGGTCACCCCGATAAAGTTGCCGATCAAATATCCGACGCCATTTTGGATGCCATCCTGGACAAAGATCCCAACGGCCGCGTCGCCTGCGAAACCTTAGTGACAACCGGTCTGGCGTTTGTGGCCGGCGAAGTCACGACTTCCACTTACGTGGAAATTCCAAAAGTAGTGCGCAATACCATCCGCGAAATTGGTTATGACAATCCGATGTATGGCTTTGATTATCAAACTTGCGCGGTGATTACTTCCATTCAGGGTCAGTCTCCGGATATCGCGATGGGAGTGGACACCGGCGGCGCTGGAGACCAGGGCATGATGTTTGGTTACGCGACCAATGAAACGCCGGAGTACATGCCGCTTTCCATTTCGCTGGCCCACAAACTGACGCGTCGTGTGGCTGATTTGCGCAAGAATAATTCTCTCAAATATCTAAGGCCTGACGGAAAGTCTCAGGTAACCGTCGAGTATCATGATGGCCAGCCCGTGCGCATCGACGCCATCGTGGTCAGCGTTCATCATGAGCGCACGGCGAAACTCAAGAATATCATCGCGGACGTCCGGGAAAAAGTGATCGATAAAGTCATCCCGGCCCGTTATCGCGACAAGAAAACCAAGATTTACATCAATCCCACGGGTCGCTTTGAAGTGGGCGGTCCCCAGGCCGATACGGGTGTAACCGGCCGCAAAATTATTGCCGATACTTACGGCGGTGTTGGATCGCACGGCGGTGGCGCTTTTTCGGGCAAGGATCCCACCAAGGTCGATCGTTCCGCTTCCTACATGGCGCGTTATATCGCCAAGAATGTCGTCGCGGCCAAGCTCGCGGACCGTTGCGAGATTCAGATCGCCTACGCGATTGGCATTGCCGAGCCCGTTTCGCTGATGGTCAACACCTTCGGCACCAGCAAATTTTCCAATGAAGATCTTACCCGGCTCATCCGGCGGATTTTTGATCTGACGCCGCTGGGAATTATCCGAGACCTGAAGCTGCGTCGCCCCATTTATCGCCGCACGGCCGCTTACGGTCACTTTGGCCGGAATGAGGAAGGGTTTACCTGGGAAGAGCCGGACAAGGCCGCCGATCTTCGTAAAGGCGTGAAATGAAACACGACGTCGCGGATTTGAAACTCGCCAAAAAAGGCTATTCCCGTTTGGAATGGGCCGGCGCGCAAATGCCGGTTTTGGGCGCGATCACCCGGCGTTTTTCCAAGGAAAAACCTCTTAAAGGTCTCCGTCTTTCCGCCTGTTTGCATGTGACCAGTGAAACCGCCAACCTGATGCTGGCGTTAAAAGCGGGCGGCGCGGATGTTCTTCTGGTCGCTTCCAATCCTTTGAGCACGCAGGATGATATCGCCGCGTGCCTGGTGCGGGATTATAAAATACCGGTGTTTGCCGTCAAGGGCGAAGATAGAAAGCGGTACTATTCGCATATCTACGCGGCTTTGGACCATCGTCCGCATATCACCATGGATGATGGGGCTGACCTTGTTTCCGCCATCCACAAGGAACCGCGGAAATATTTGCGCGACATCATCGCCGGCACCGAAGAAACGACAACGGGCGTGATCCGTCTGCGCAGTCTCGAAGCCGAAGGCCGGCTTTTATTTCCAATTGTCGCGGTCAACGACGCCGACACCAAACATTTTTTTGATAACCGCTATGGCACAGGCCAGTCGACGCTGGACGGCGTCATCCGGGCCACCAATGTTCTGGTGGCCGGTTCCACGGTGGTGGTCGCGGGGTACGGATGGTGCGGTCGCGGTGTCGCTTCCCGCGCCGCCGGAATGGGCGCGCGCGTTATCGTGACCGAGATTGATCCGCTTCGCGCTTTAGAAGCGGTGATGGACGGATTTCAAGTGATGCCCATGCCGGAAGCGGTCAGGGCAGGCGATATTTTTGTCACCGTGACCGGCAATACCAGTGTGATCCGGAAAGAGCATTTCGCGGCCATGAAGGACAGGGCGATTGTTTGCAATTCCGGCCATTTTGATGTGGAAATTGATTTGAAGGATCTTGAGAAAACCGCGAAAAAGAAAAGACCGATCCGTGACTGCGTTCAAGAATACACGCTGCCTTCAGGCCGTCGGGTGTATGTGCTGGCGGAGGGGAGACTGGTGAACTTGAGCGCCGCCGAAGGGCACCCGGCGATGGTGATGGATATGAGCTTTGCCAATCAGGCGCTATCGGCTGAATGGGTAAGCGATCATCACCGTTCTCTCGAGAAAAAAGTTTATCGTGTGCCGACGGATATCGATAAGGAAATCGCCCGGCTTAAGCTGAAGACCATGGGCACGGATATCGATAAACTCACCAAGGCTCAGATCCAGTATCTAGCCGCCTGGGAATCCGGAACCTAAAATCAACGTAAAATTTAAAACGTAAAATGTAAAACTATAGTGTCGCTATCGCGACTGTATAAGTCCCGAAGGGACTCCTTAGTTTTACATTTTACGTTTTGCATTTTGCATTGTTTTCAGGCATTTCTGCGAATAAGGTAGATCCCGACTCCCGCAAAAAGGACATTGGTCATCCAGGCCGCCACAAATGGCGGCAGATGTCCGCCTTTTCCCAGCGCCAGGCAAATGGAATGAATGCCGTAGTAGAGGATGACGACCACCAGGCTCGTGCCAATGCCCACCATCATGCTGCCGCGCTCCGTTCGCATGGCCAGCGGCGCGCCGATCAAAATCACGATAAAACTCACGAACGGAAAAGACACTTTGGTGTGAAGATCCACCGAAAGCCTTTGAATGGCTTTGGAGCCGGTGAGCCGTGAGAGGTACTCCCGCAGCTGGCGGCTATTCATGAATTCCACCTGAGACGCTTTTTTAACCAAGTCATCAGGTCTTTCAGGGATGTCGAGCGCCATCTTGTCGCGGAAATCCGGTTCTCCCACCATGTCCCCACGATGGTTCAGCCGGTAGACCACGACATCCCGGAAGACCCACTGGTCATCCTCATAATTGGCTTTTTTGGCGATCAGTTTGGATTTGACCGTCATATTGGGGTTTTCTTCGAGAATGACCACGTCGTAAAGCGTTTTGCTTAAAATCACGTACTCCCGGGCGAAAATCATCCTGTTTTTGCCGCTGCTGATCGTGACATTGGAAATCGCCTGATCCGTCAGGTTTTTCTTGCCGCGCTCGATGAGACTTTCCCGTATCGCGGTGGAGGTGATGGCGGTCCGCGGCACAACGGTTTCTTCGACCAGAAAAGCCAGGAAACTCACCAGAATCCCGATGAAAAGATAGGGATAGAGAATGTGCAGCGTGCTCACGCCGCTGGCTTTCATCGCCACCAGCTCATGACTGCGGTTTAAAAGGCCAAGCGTGTAAAGGACGGCCACCAGCGTACCGACAGGCGCCACCTGAATGAAAATCGACGGAAACAGATAGAAATAATAGGAAAGAATGACATTCAATTTAACGCTATTTTTGAGAAGCTCATCCAGATTGTTGAACAGATCGATCGTGATGAAAAGCACCAGGAAAATCAGAAGGCAATAACCCAGCGCTTTAACGAACCCGCTCACCAGATATCGATCCAGGACGCGCATTTTTCTAACGCCTCGCCAATTTTACGAAAAGGGTAAGACCGATTCCGCCCACGACGAAGTTGGAAAACTGGAGTGCTAAAAATGGAGGCAACAGACCCTTTTGAGCCAGCGCTTTCCCGCCGATCAAAAGCGTCCAATAAGCGGTCATCAGAATCAAGCCGATGCCAAAACCCAGAGACCGGTCGCCGCGCCGCGTGGTGATTCCCAGCGGAATGCCGATCAATAAAAAAGCCAGACACGCGAACGAAAGGGCGATTTTATTGTGAATCTCCGCCGAAAGGGGGTAGGTCGCCTTGATGCCATCCTCGCCCAAGCGCCGGATTTCATCTCGCAGTTCGCGGATGGTCATGTCCTTGGGTTTTTTCCCAAGCTCTTCGTTGGCCCGAACGTCGGTGAGATTGAGCGGCAAATCATACGTTTTAAACGTGAGCTTGTAAAGTTTTGAAGGGTCCTTGGCGTCCGGCTCGTCACTGGTGCCGTGAATCAGCTTCAGTTTGACGATATTTTTCTCCGGAATGGAAATCAACTCCCCTTTTCTGGCCACAATGGTCCGGGTGGGCCGTCCTTCCTGCGGCTGGTAAATGCGGATGCCCTTGAGTTTATTCTTATCGATTTCGTAGATGAAAATGATGAAGTTTTTGAATTTTTTGATGAAGGTGCCTTCTTCGAGGACCGCCGCCGGGCTTTCAATGCCGATTTGTGTGAGCAGGCGCCGATAGGTGTAATGCGTCACGGAGGCGATTTTATCCGTCAAAATAAATGAGCCGAAGCTGAGCACGACCGCCAGAACCACAATCGGCGCCGTCGCCCGAACAATACTGACGCCGCCCGCGCGAAGGGCCGTGATTTCATTATCCGCCGACAGTTTTCCGAAAGTCATGAGAGAGGCGATCAGGACGGCCATGGGAATCACAAAGGTCATGATGAAGGGGAGAGAGACCAATAGAAGTTTCAGGATTAAAAACGGGTCAACATCCTTGTTGAACACCAAGTCCGCCAGCTGCACCAGACCCCGGCCCAGCAGGAATACAAAAAGCAGCGTCGACAAAGCGAAGAAAAACTGGCTGGCGAACTCCCGCAGCAGGTGATGATGAATGATTTTCATGGCCACTGTCCCCGCGCGGCGGCCAGCAGCGTCACTTTCGCCGCGCCCGCTTCTTTCAAAACGCGCGCGCATTCGGACGCGGTCTGTCCGGTGGTCAGGATATCGTCAATCAAAAGAACATGGGCCCCGGCCAGATCAACGCTTTGCGCGTAGAAGCGGCCTTTGGCGTTGCGCCGTCTTTCTTCTCGGGACAGAAAATGCTGGGAAGGGGTTCTTTCCCGCTGGCCCAACGCCGAAGGCAGGTGCAGCAAGTCCATTTTTTTGGCGATGACGGCTGAAAGCAGCTTTGAAGGATTTTCGCCGCGCCCGATCCACTTGTCACGATCCAGCGGCACAGGCACCACCACTTCAAACGAATGATGCGCCATGTGAGACTGCAGGAAATCCACCATGATTCCCGCCAAAAAATGCTTGAGAGCCCATCTTTTATCAAATTTAAACGCATGCAAAAAAGACTTCATTTTCCCTTCGTAAACGGCGCAGGCAAAAGCGCGGTCAAAATGAAAGGACTCTTTCAGGCAAAAAGGACAGCGTTCGCCTTCCCGGGACGTGGACCTGCCGCATCCGGCGCAATGGGGTGGGGGAATCAGACGGATGGCCCGGACGCAGATTTGGCACGCGCCCGGTGATTCCACGGAATTTAAGAGAGCGCCGCAGGCTTCGCATTCTGACGGAAAAAGCAGGGAAGAAGCGTGCCGAGCGAAGGTGGTCAGCATCGGGTCATAGTAGCATACTTGTTGTATAATGCAAGAATGCCCGGAACCCATCCCCCAATCGTCGCTCAATTGCCTCAAATCTTGAGTATTCTGCGCAAGGAAGTGAGGCAGTGGAAACAGCCCATTGTGGGAACTTTTGCCACTCAAGAGGATTGCGCGCCGTTCAAAATCCTCATCTCGACGGTTTTGAGTTTGCGAACGAAGGATAAGACCACAGAGGAGGCCAGCCATCGTCTCTTTGCGTTGGCGGACTCCCCGGAAACCATGCTGAAGCTGAGCGTTTCTCAAATCGAAAAGGCCATCTATCCCGTGGGGTTTTACCGCACCAAAGCGCGGAATATCCTCAGCATTTGCCGGGATTTGATCGATCGTTTCCACGGCAGGGTTCCGGATGACATGGAGGATCTGCTTTCGCTGCGGGGAGTAGGTCGGAAGACAGCAAACCTTGTTCTGACAGTGGGTTACAATAAACACGGCATCTGCGTTGACACCCATGTTCACCGCATTTCCAATCGCCTGGGACTGGTCAAAACCAAAACCCCCGACGAAACCGAGCAGGCCCTGCGCAAGGTACTGCCCAAGCGTTACTGGATGACCTACAACGACATCCTGGTCTGCTACGGCCAAAACCTCTGCGTCCCGATATCCCCATTCTGCAGCCGCTGCAAAATCACCTCCTTCTGTCCCAAAAAAGGCGTCACCACTTCGCGTTAAGTTTCAGTTTGACAATGAATTCCATCGCACATTGATAAGTGTGAATTCATCGATAAGCCTATTGCAACCAACACCTGGCACTTTTAAGCCAAAACACACCCGACCCCATGTACAACCCTACGATGAATTCAACCGCTAATGGCTCCGGTAGGGCATAGGCTGCGGTTGCGGTAACGAAGCCCGCATCGGTATTCGGTGACGGTAACGTCAAGATCTAGGACGCAAGACGCCACCGATAGATGATACGGGCTTTGTTACCGCGACCGAAAAGAAAGATTTCTCGGCCTTCGGCCTCGAAATGACATGGGGGGATTGAATTCACACTAGAGAATGTGC
>JACQQX010000051.1 GCA_016206805.1 Candidatus Omnitrophota bacterium | reverse complement strand
GGTCCTGTCCAGGCAAACGATATCCAGCGTCTTGAGAAAGTGCTGGATCGATATGCTATCAAAGGCATTGACGCTTCCGGATTCCTGCTTGAACGGAATCCCGGCGAGAGATGGGTTGTGTTGGATCGGTTGGAGAGAACCGCCATAACTCCGGAGCAGGTGAAGGCGTTCCAGGCTGTTTTTAATGGCGGCGCCCGGCGCTCGATGAACGACGTTGAAATATTATTCTATCTTGTGGAAATGTCCGGCCAGGCCGCTTCCAAGGGGCCCGTGGTGATTACCGGAGAGTTTGAAAAGGCAGAATCGCTTGGGCCGATCCGCCAGAAAATCAGGGAAATTTTTTCCGTCTCGTCCGATCGCATGGTTTTCGCCGGAAAGATCAACGGCGCCACGACCGAACTTCTATTCGTCGCGGACGGGCGTGTCCGCCAGTCCAGGGTCGAATCGGCGGATAAAAGCGTTACTCTCACCCGTATTTACGGCGTGAGGGGAGAGGTTAAAGCCTACCAGGCTGACTTCGCCGCCGGCGCGTCCTTTTCGCTGAGCGCCGCGGACATCGAGCGTTTAAAGGCGCAAAAGGAAAAGACGTACGTAAAAGCGTACGCTTTGATTCAGCGCGCGATCGCGTCCGATGATATTAAAACTCTGGCCACCGGTATTTCGGCGATCTCCCTGCGCACAGCTTCCGAGTCGACAGGTCCGGCGGCCAGGAAAGCCGGTTTTATTCTCGCGGCCGACCGGCTCGATACCTACTCCCGCGCGGCCATGCGCGAATTTCTGGCGGGGCCCGATCACTTAAACAATGCCGGCAAATATCTGACGCTGGCCTCGCCTTACGAGAAAGTGCTGGCTGGTTTTGAAGATTATCTGAAAGTGAAACGGACTTCTCAAAAAGCGGATCATGAAACCGGAACTGCCTTGGCGGATTTTGAAAAGGGCTACAGGCTTTTATCCGTTAAATCCCAGATAGTGAGATCCAATGCTTCAAAAGCCGCGGACATGATTGACCGATCCGCGCCCATTTTAAGGGTAGCCGCCATTGGCGCGGATCTGGCGGCTCTTAAACCTTCACTAGGCAATGGGCGCCTGGCCGTTCTTTATAAAGAGGGATTGGCCCAAGCGATGTCCAGTTACCGGGCCGCGAAGTTAGCGCTTCAATCCGGAGACCAAACGGCTGTTTTCAAACACTATCAGGCTGCCGGACAAAACATCCGGGTTTTGAGCATAGCGACAGGACTTTTTGGCGCCATCGAGAAAATGGCCGGCGATAAAAATGCCGGATTCCTCGGCGCGTCGGGCCGCGCGGCGCTGTCGCGGGCGCGCGCTTCACTTGGCCGGGCGCTTCAAGCAATCACCTCCGACAACGCGCCGGCCGCTGAAAAACACCTTAAGTCCACTGAAGGTTATTACCAAAAAGCAGGCAATATTCAGCAGGCCAACTATAACGCCTGGCGCCGCGCCGAGATGGCCAAGGCCAAAGCCACAGCGGCCACTGCCAATCCCACAGCGGTTGAAGAGATTACATCCAAAAAGCCCACAGACCAGAACATCCGCGTGGAGCGTCAACGGGATGGCACCACACTGATTACAGGCACTAAAACTTGGAAGGACGCCAAAACCGGCGTTGTGGTGACTCAAACAGTTTGGCAAGTCGAGCAGGCTGGCCGGGGTATCGTGAAAGATAAAACCCTCACGATGATCTCCGGAGTCTATTGGGAACGTCGCGACATGGATTGGACCACTCCCCAAGGGGCGTACAACAGCAAGGTTGTGGTGCGTCAAAAAAGAGGCAATTTCGAGTCTGTGAGCGAGTATGGCGCCTCCGGCGGCAGGCTGAATTTGGGTCAAGTTCGCCGATCCACCGTAGCTGTTTACGATGACAAGGGGAAGAAGCAATTCACGGCCAAGTATGATCAAAACGGCCGTTTGGCAAATATGGCCGCCGTTCAAGCGGGACCGTTTATCTTAAACGGCCGGCGTGTTCTCGGCGTCCGGTCGGAAAACGGAAAAGTGATATTGGCTTTCGACAAGAAAACAACGCTGGCCTATCAAGTGAACGGATCAAACATAATTTTAAAGACACAAGGCCCGGCCCTTTCGCTTTCGATGACGGCTGGCGGATCGTTTGTTCTTGAGCAGGACATTCAGTCCGTCTCCGCCAAGAATTCGACAGCAGGTTTCACTTTGGAAAAAGGCGCGTTCTTGAGCGGTGATCTAAGAGTAATTGTGCAGGGCGTTTTGGCAATGACCGGTGGCGCACGACTTGAGGTCACAAAAGGAATAGCCAGCCACAGTCCCCCAAGCCATCCCGGACAATCCGAGAGTAAACGCGTGGAGCTCGAGCGGACCGCGACCGGCCGGCTCTATCTCTTAAACGGCCGTATCGAGATTCAAGACAACAGCGCCATCATGACGCCGAACCAGATAGTGTTTGTGCGGGGCGGCAAGCCGTTAACGTTAACGCTTTTGGTGGGTATTAAAAATAAAAAATCGGTCGTACTGAAAGTTGGTGAGAATATCTGGTCCAATGAAGTTCGGGCTGTTCGCCAAAATGACGGTCGTTTCAATATCGTCACCGCCGAATCATATGGTTTCCGCGATCCGAAGGAAATCTCGAAGATCAGAATGATTGTCGAGCTGGGTAATGCGGGCGCTATAGAGAATCCGGAATTAATCGTCTCCGATAGATCTAAGTTGCTTCCGTTTTTACGGGAAGTTGTCGCCGAAGCCAACCGGATGGCCAACGGCGCGCCGGCGGGTGTTTCGAAAGAGGTTCTCAGGAGCGACGCCGGGGCGTTTCAAAAGCTTCTGGCCAATTATACAGTCACGGAAATGTCATTATTTGATTTCATGGCCTTGGCTTCAAAACTCCATTTTGGTTATTCCACACGTTCTTACTCCGCCGGAACAGGCGGCGCGGCTGTGAGTCATCAGATGGATCAAACATTCGCTCAGGCGATCGCGCGGCGGCTGGGCATCAGAGAAGGAAGCGCTTTTGACGCTGAAATACAGGACAGGGATTTCGCGGCGCTTTACAACAACTATGTATCCGCCGCCTCCGCCGGAAAACTGGACGCGATGAATGAAGCCTCATCCAAACTGCAAACCATGCGTTTGGCGAAAAGCAAAGAACAAATGACGCCGGATCCGGGCAGCCGCATGCGCGCGGCCAATATTTATCAGGCCATGCTGGCCAATCCGGACTATCACAATCGGATTTCCAAAGAGGTCGGTGATGAGCAGGCTTTTGTCGCTCAACAGCATAGACTTCTGCAAAATGACTGGGTTTACGCGTTTGAATCCGCCTTAGTCGGAAAACCGCTTTATCAAGCGACGGACCTTGACCGCTTCTGGGGCGGAATAAAATTATTTGCCGGAGTTACGGCCACTGTCTTATCTTTTGGCGCAACCGCCGTTGCCGCGGAAGGCATGGCTTTAACCACCAGTCAGATGATATCCAATATCGCTGTTGGATCCGCCCGGCTGGGTATGGCGGCAGCCGGTGTCAAAATGGTTGTTTACACCGGCTCGCAAGGCTATGAACGCTGGCAATACGTTTCCTCCGGCGGAACAGAGCCGTTTGCATGGAAAGGTTTTGCCGGTGGTCTTTTAGGCTCGGCGGCAAGCGGCGCTGGGGCAGGGTTTGGCTATGGACTATTGATGGGATCAGCCGGAGAACTTGCTTCGCGATGGAACAACTTGAGAACGATTGTTGGCTTGCCGGGCGGATACATGATTTATGTACCAGGTCAGACGATACAAAACGCGATTATTGGCGGATTTGCTTTTGGAACGGCCAATATGGCACGCGGCTATTTAATATCCGGGCTTGAAGGACGTGAGTATGATCTGTCACAGGCCGGGGCCGATTTTGGCATCGGTTTTATAGCCGGTATCCCCTTAGGCGCTTTCATGGGTCGGTTGAGCGCTGTCAATGCCATCGGAAGAGGTTTAGGGCCAGCCGTTACAGCGATCAACAATCTGCCCGCAGCCGAAAGGATGGCTTTGTTTGGGATAGGCGGCGGCGCCATTTCTCTGGGCCGGGATTGGAATGTCATCAGCGAGGCCGTTCAGAATCTTCCGCCTGCCGATCAACAGCGCCTAAGAGTTGAGTATGGGGTGATTTCTTTCCTTAACGGCGCTTTGATAGGGCTCATCCTCTCGTCCGCCACCAGTGTTTCAGGACTGACTCAGCTCAAACAGGCCGGGGGCCGGCTTGGACATTTTACCAGTAATCGAGAAGTGCTTTATAGGGACGTTCGGATTTTTGGGAGAACTATTTTAAGAGAAAAAGTGATTAGCGGACCTATGGCCGGTTTGAGAGCCCATGCTTTAAGAGGGGCCGTTGAATGGATTCCCGTGTCGGCGATTTTCACGGTTGCCGGCAAGTTATGGCATGTCATCGCTCGCACGGTCGCTTCAATTTTAACCAATGGGGATGCGGTCAAAACAGCTCAAAATGAATGGCAGAAACAGTTTGGCCCCCACTTCTGGAGGGAGTTTTGGACCTCCGTTATCACAGGTCCCGAGCATGGTTTCTTTCTCAAGCCGATGATTTTCATTTTCTCACCGATGGCCGCTCAGGGAGTCATGGTGGAACAATCGGCTTTGCTGGCCGCAGGGCGCTGGACTTGGGGTAACGTGCAAATGGCGGGGTTTGTAACGGGAGTCAATGAAGGTCTGAGTCTTATTTCCAATTTCAGTCTTAATGAAGAGACAGGTCTTCCTCAGCCGATCCGGCCCGTTGGTTTTTCATTTCAATTTAATGAAATCCTAAGCTGGACCATTCTTTTCCGCACCGGCGCCAATAAGCCTATGAACCATTTGGCCGGGGAATTCACGCGCGAGTATAAAAGAACCATCATGCCCGAGAAGAGCGAGAGCGGTATAAGGGGGCTGGTCCAGCGGATATCCGTGGAATGGCGGGCATTTCGGTTTAACCACATTCTTCGGAGTTCCGCGAGCCGCGAAGAACTTTTGAGTATGGCTCAAACACGCTTTGGAATTGTCGGAATACGCGTCGCTAATATTCTTGGGTATAAGACATCCAATCAAATTGAGCGGGAAATTAAAGAGCTTGGCAATCAACAAGATGCCAGGGACAGACTACACGCCGTCAATGACGGCATTATCGCCAGGGAAGTGTTATTGGAAAAAGCGCAGAGAGAAGGAACGGCTTATGAAGGTCCGGAATTTGAAGCGGCTGTCGCGGCCGAAACAGCCAATGTCACGGCTTCGCGGATAAAATGGCAGGCAGCCGAAGCAAGCCGCGCTCGGGCCCGGCAAACCGCGGAAGGAGAGATCAAAACCAGACCGGATTTCATTGAAGATGTGTTGGCGGCGAAGATGACAGCCTATCAAACATCCGGAGACCGCCTGGACGAAGGCACTGCCCGGACGCAGGTTTTAGGGATGGCCAAGTGGCGCGAAGTGGTTCTTGAGCGTGAAAAGCAGATTATCAGTGAACAGCAAGCCGATAATTCTTATGCCTCCGTTTATGAGGGCATAGAAAGAGGCGCTCAGACTTATGTGAGCCGCACACCTGTCAATTTCCAATTCCAGGGACTTGAGATCACGGAAAACGTCGTTCGGATTGCTAGGAAGTTTGAAGTGGCTTACGCATCCTTGTATCTCCGGTCCGGATTTAGTTGGGCTGATGAAGACGCGCGGTACATTGTCGGCGTTTCCGGCAACTCATCCATCACATTAAGACACGGAGAGCTTCGAGACATTCGTTTTAGCCGGGCGGAGCTGGTTGAGGCGGCGGCGGACCGCGTGGTGGAAATAAATCCAAATCTACGTAGTCTTAATCCTGATTTAATCAGGGCCGGTCACCGCCGTGAGGGCGGTCAAACCGTCCGGAATTTATCAGGAGGAATTAAAGGCGCCGAGGAAGCCTTAGCAATGCTCTTTGCCGCCGATGGATGGACTGCCTCATTCCGCGAAGGTTTTGAGAAAGCGCTTCTCCAGAGAATGGGTGTCTCACGCGGCTTTAGACGCTCCATGGCCCGCGCGATAGAAGGGCAGGCCGGCCGGATGGCTGTCGGTTATGTGGGTAGGGCGTTGGCTAGTGGCTTGAGTTTGGATGCGGCCGCCGGACTGCTCAAAACCATTCTCTTCTTGGAAGACCGCGGTCTCATTAAGATTTCCACACCGACCGGCATGGAAGGCCGTGAAGGCGAAGCCTATAGCCATATGAAAGAAGGTTTAATGCGCATTATGGCAGAGCGGTTAAATGAAATGGCCGGCAATGGTCCCATTACAGCGGAAACTCCGGCCGAGATTCTCATGGAAAGCTATCACAATTATCTGGCCGCAAAACAACAGGCTGAAAATACTAATATAGATGTTCAGCGTGAGATTCAAATCTATGAAGCTGTCGACATGGCTTTGGGCGGAAGCGTTACCACCCGGTTAGGGTTGATGCGGGAAAATCATCCCGCTGAAGTTCATCCTGCTTCTCAATATTTTGAAAGGCTTTTGAGCGGCGTTTTAGAAAAAGCGTCGACCGCGCTTCAATCTAATGTATTGGAATGGGCGAGGCTTCAGGCTGTCGCGCTTCGCCTTTCTCCTGAAAACAGGGTCGGGCAGGTTTTGATGACGGTGATTGAGACTGCCAAAGGCGATACCGAAGTATTGAGGAGCTTCATCGAAGCTTTGCCGGAGTCGATTTATGACAGCGCCAGAATCACCGAAAATGGCATGGAGAGAAGTCAACATGCCACACTTCGCAGTCAGGCGCTCAATCTTCTTTCGAGACTCGATTCCATGGGCCAGAATGAAAGAGCGCTCCTTGGCGTTGGCGCTTCGCCGGAAGCCGCCACCCGCTTATTTTTAAATCCTGAGTTTGCCCGTGAAGCCGCTTCTTTGGGCAATGGCATTCTGGATAGGGACACTTTTCAAGCCGGGTTTAAAAGGGCCATGGATGATTTGTGGAAAAGCGCCAGGGCTGAAAGCGTGCGGTTGCTGAGAAAGGATATCGCCGGGACTCGGGTGAAAGCTTCTGGTCAAAAGCTTGGTATCGCCGGCGAGGCTCTTCAATTCAGCGAAGAGATTACAGTGGGTTTAGGTAAGATTCAAACCGATCAAGGCGACTTGTCTGTAAGGGCTAAAGCCAGTCTGAACTTGGCTCAGATTCATTCAAGACAGTTTGGGTCAGGTGGCCGGATGTTTTCATCAGGGGTTGTCCGGGAAGCCGTCCATGCCGAAGCTATTCAAGTGGTTCTGGGCCGTGAATACGCGCAAATGGCCAGACTAGCCCGCGGCAGTCGCATCCCTATTTTGGATAGTCTAAATCTCAATCGGGTTAAAGCCTGGGCGGAAAAACGCTTAAAAGAAGTCAAAGCAAAAGACGAGGACCTTAATTTTCCAAGATTGGTTCTTTCGCGTCAAACAGGCGCCGTCGGTCCGGACGTTTCGAGATTGATGGATCGCGTGGGCCTTCAGCGAACGACAGCGGAAGCCAGGGAAGAGGCCGTTAAGGAGCTGGAGAGATTGAGAGATCTTGAGGTGACGGATAGGACAAGGGTCCGGCAGGATGCCAGGCTCAAGGGAGTGTTCAACGCCTATTTTATCAATACATATTCAAGCGAGGAAGAGCGATCGAAACAACGCGCGCGGTATTTTCTGCAAGCGCTGACCAGGCATGACACGGATCAAGATCCGTTTTTTCTTGAACCAGCCGCGCGCAATATGGATCTTTTGAGTTTCCTGATCAGAAATTTCGGCAAGGAAATGCGGATAACCGTCGCGCGGGTTTTGACGGGACGCGATTTGAGCGTCCGCATCCCCAAGACAGGGGAGCAGTTGGCCATTATTGAGCTTCTTGTGCAAATAATTCGGAGCGGTAATTATGATAGCTTGGGCGTGATAAAGGACAAGGTGGATGTTCTTATTCAAAATTCCGAAGCGGATCTCGGAGAAAACTGGGTCAAAAGCAATCTCACCAACTGGGACAGCCTGCGCATAGGAAGCATCGATCTCATGCGAACCTTGGAAAATGCCAATAAAGAACTATTTCTCAAGCATCTTGAAGTTTTGGAAAATGACCTCAAAAGTAAGCTCGCCAATTTTGAATTTCTCGCGACGTCGCCCAAGTCCAAATGGTTTGAGGAAATGGGCTGGACGGGAGAAACCCAAACCACGGTTCGCAATACCTATTTGGAATATCAACAGGCGATAAAAGACGGCAATGCCGCGCTGGCGGAACAAAAAGGAAAAGAATTTTTTGCCCTGTTAAGATCTAAGAATAATAAAAATTCCTTGGAGACATTCGCGAAAGGCAAGGGGCTTTTAGGTCCCGACGGCGATAAAGCCGTAAACGAAGCCGATAGAAATGAAGAGCTCTTGGCCTTGTATCGCTCCATCTTCGGAATGTCCGAAAAAGGTTTGGCGGCGGATTATGAGCAAAATAAAGATGTGGCTGACCAATTTGGCGCTAGACTGCAAGCGCGTATGGATGGAATCACCCAAGACATTTCAGCAGCGAACGACAAGCTTGACGCTATCCGTCAAATGGTGGACCAAGATAGGCAGGCCGCTTTCGGGAGAAACGGGGCTATTAATATCTTAGATGCTTTAGCCTATGCCCGCGTGACTTTCAGGCATTCTTTTGAAAAAGGCGGAAAGACCGATCCGAATGTTTACGATTTGAGGCCCGACCAAACCATGATGCTTTACGGTCTTCTTCAGGGTGATAACGTGGCGCTTGAAACCGGCGGCGGAAAAACCAATGTCAATATCCTGTATTTCAATATCATGCGCCTAGTCTCCGGAAACGCCTTCCGCGGAAAACTGCTGCTGGAGGATAAAAACGCTGTGGCCAATTATATCGGCAATAAGGGCGATGAGCAGAGGACCATCGGCAACATCAACCGGGCTTTAGGTCTTAGGCTTTTCGACGGCGTGACTGATTTCATCGCTAATCGCGGCGACCGCCGCGCGGCGATCGAGGCCCATCATGACGCCAATACGCTTGTCGTCGTCGATTACATCACTAATGTCCACCTCTGGAACGAAGCCGAGGTCGGCGCCCAGAGGGGCGATTATCTCTTATTGGCCGCGCTTCGCGGCACGCGCCATATCGTGCTTGATGAGTTCCATAAATTCCTCACCAGCACCCAATACGGCATTATCGCCGAAAATGTTCGGTCCGTCGGTTTTGACGAGGTGATGCAAATGGAGAGCATCGTAAGGTCCCTGGCCGACGCGGATACCACTAACGGCTATCGCCTGCGTTATGAGGAAGGGAGAACTCTTCACCGTGTGCGCACCATCGACGCTTACAACCGGTGGCACGCTCATTACGCAGAAACGGCGCATGAAAAAGAGGCCGCTATTATTTATAACGAAAAGACCAAAAAAGTATGGCTTACCCAAGAACTTGAAAGACAAATGGAAAAACAAGGCTTCAATACGGAAGCGGTTGAGGCCGCTATTCAGGGCTTATTGGCGGTCAAAGGCCATGATTATTCGACCTATTTGGAAGGACTGGATAAGGCGCGCTCCGATCAGCCGGCTGAAATCCGCATCGTGCCCGTCGGCACTGCCGGCAAGGAAACTGAGTCCAGTTTTCAAAGACGAAATTATGCCATTACCCTGGCCTTGAGAGAGGCTGGAGGTGATCTGGCAATGGCCCAGCGTATCGCTACCACAAGCGATACCAGCATGGCCAACGCCATCCGCAAGTCCATTTCCGTGCCGGGGGCGGAAGTCGTCGCGACGGCGGCCACACTTTTAGGCTTGGAAGGCCCTGCCGCTTACCAGCAAGGCCGCCGGGCGATCAACATTTCAGGCTCGGTTCTTAACGGGGCCAAATTGAGTAGGACGAACATTGTTGTCCATGACGCTGAAGAGGTCAACAACGAAGCCATTAACTTCGCCAAGGATCGGACAAATAAAGAAGAAACCGTTTTCATCGCCATCAGCGCCGAAACTCCTGGTCTGATGGAAAAATATAGAACTAACTTGTCTAGCCAGTCCGACAAAAAAATAGGCGTGATAGACGCCAACACGACGGATGCCGAGCTAAGAAATATCATCGATCATCCGGGTGAGTACAGCGTTGTCCTCATGACCGAAAGAGGCTGGACAGGGCGCAATTACGCTCAGCTGGAAAAAACGTTTAAAGTCTCCGCCCACCTTATCGTCGTTGACGCCCATCGCATCGGGGCCAGCGATTTGGTCCAGCTTCTGGGCCGCGTCGGCCGAAACAATACCGAAGCCACGGCCGACAGGCTCATTCTCTATAACTCAAATGAGCTTACATCCAACTTGGACCAGCTTCGTCAGTCCAGGGTGGGCCATGATTTCCGCCTCAAGCTTTTACAGCGTTTTGCCGATAATCCGGAGGTGATGAAAGAAGTTCTTGGGCTTCTCAACCGGTATCTTGAAGCGGAAAGTAAGCCGCCTTTATCGAATGAAGAGCTTTTAACCTTAAACGCCCATTTTATCGAAATCAATCAGGACATTTCCGGCGGCGCGCGGCACAGCATCAGCGACAACGCCCGCAATCAGATAGACATCAGTTTCGCCAAGCGGATGATAGAAAGAACCCATGGAACGCTCAAAGGCCGTTTCGCGCTGGTGCAAGATAAATTCTTGAAAACAGAGTCCGATTACGCGGACTTGACGCTGAGAGGTCTTGATCTCAAAGACGGCAGTGAGTATGCCATTGGCACGATCCATCACGCGGTTAAGGAACTGCGCGAGCAGTTGGAAGGCGTTTATTCGTGGCGCAAGAGCGGCGAATCCTGGTGGATGGGTTTTGCCAACTGGAGAAACTGGCTGCCGGCTCTGAATCCTTTTTATCTGTACCGCTCTTCTTCCTCGAACTTCCTGCGGCTGGGTGTTTATAATTCCTGGAAGATTCTCGGAGAGATTCAAAAAGCCCGTGAAACGCTTTCCCAGTGGGAAGAGCGGCTCTATGAAGGTAATGTCGACAAGCTCAAGGCCGAGGCTGAGCTGGATTTCATGGAAAATGGCGGCAAAGTCCGCTCACTTGGCCGCATGACGGGGAAAGAAAGCTTGGATAAGGTTATCGACACTTTGGTCAAAGCTTCTCTCAGTCTGGCCCAGCGCGATGTCCTGTATTCTTCTGAGAACACCGGTGTTTTCAAGGGTGAGCTGAGAAATGTGACGGCGACCATGGTCGTCGAGCCGCGTCCCGGCCAATCACCCGAGGAAGTGAAGCCCTTCCAAACGGTGACCTTCGATAGGATGTCAAGAACCGGCGACGAGTATCAAATGGTGATCCGCAGACGCATCCCCAATATGGGCATCGGCTGGCAGTTATTGGTCGTGCCTTCCGGCGCTTCCGGGATGCCGACTATACAACTTTTCAACCCCAAAGACACCGAAGCGGATGTGATTTCCCTGCGTTTTGACGAGCGTGATACACGCGCGGCGGCCTTTTTCGCCGGAATGGGCAGTGTCGGAAAGATCGAGGTTTCCGGAGACGGGAAGAAGATGACCCTTTCTTCGCGTTCCGTGCAAAGGGATTTGCATGAGGGAACGACGCTGATGGAAATGACAGGAAAACTCGGCCTGGGCACCGGTGCCGGCGCGATGCGGAATGTTACGGCGATGCTGGGTTTGCCGGAGGGTCGTTTATACAGCCCGAATACGCGCCTGAAGGAAGTGGCGGAGCTTTTGGGCATCAGTGATTCAGAGGCTATCCTACGTGTTTCCCAAGCCGCCGCCCTTTTCCATAGGATTGTCCGTACACCGGATGACAATTTGAATTTTATCGCGACGACGGCGGAGCAAAGAGAAAGTATCGCCCGCGTCAGCGCCGGCATTTTCGGCATGTCTCCGGTGGGGATGCATCAATATCCGGGACTTGGCCGCATGCAGGAGCTGATCTATGCCCTGAGGCTTGCTTCTCCGGATGACAAGACTAGAGGATTTACGTTTGACGAGCTTCGCGAGCGTGGGCTGATTTCCGAGGGAACTTATCAGAATCTTACATTTTTACGTAATAAACATAACGTCAATTGGAGACGGCAGTTAATCGATGCCATGAACGAGTCCTTCCGATTTGTTCGAGCCGCCCAGCGGATGAATCAGTTAAGCGATGAAGAGCGTCGCATCATGAAAGCGCCGCGCAACGCGCGCGAGCAAGCCATCCGGCGGAAACTGCTCCTTCGCCAGGAAGCTATGGGCGATAAGATCGCCATTTTTGTCGGCAATAGGCTGGTGGAAATGTTTTCAACGCAATCCGATAGACAAGAGGCTCTTGATTACCTATCCCAACGTCAAAAATCCAGCGATGATAATCCAATCCCACCCACCGTTTCAACGGCACCTCTTCTTTCTGGGGCACCCTTTTTAAGACAAGCGCAGGAAACATTGACCAAAAGACCTTCGACGCTGATGCGCACCGGCATAGCGGATGGAATGACGGCGGCTATTTGGAATGGAATTCCTGTCCGGCAAAAAATCGGCAGCCTCATCGGCCGGCCCTTTCAGTCTTTTATCATGTTCGGTCTCGAGAAAATTGCCCGCCGTGGCATTTTGGCGAAAATGGTTATGTTTGCTGAGAAAAAAATCTCCGCTTGGGAGTTTAAGGAAGCGGACTATGCCTGGAGGCCTTACACAGCGGAGAATGTGGCCGCGCATCGCGCGTATGCCCGCGTCGATAGGAAGTTTAACCGCAGTCCCGGCGGTCGGCGGATGTCAAGCCTTGTCCATCAAGCCGTTATTTCCGCGAGGGAAAGCAATTTGAATCCTTTGACGCTTGACGGTTTGGAAGCCGAAGGTCTCAAGAAGATTATCGAGGACTTGATAGCCCGGCAAAAAAATCAAAATAGTTTAGACGCAGATCAAATCCTCGACCAGGTGGCTTCTCATCTTTCACCCCGCTTAGGAGATCGTTTTAGAACGGAGGCAATAGAGGCACAGGGCCCCGTGACAGTATTGACCAACGCTTTAAAAGCGGCAGGTTTTGATCACGGTCAGGACACCGAAGCCGCGCATATTGTCCGGACTAAACTGACCTTGGAGGAATTGGACGGGCTGGGTGAAATTTTAAAAAGAAAGAATTTTTTAAGAACCATTCCCCAACTGGAAAGGGCCTTGGCTGAAAACGGTCTTAAGAAATCGGATCACTTGATTCTGGCCCTGCTTATCTTAGGATTCATCGCGGATGGACAATTTAAAGCCTTACAAGAAAGAATAGGCGAAAGAGCGCTGTCCGCCAAAGACCCGATGGTGGCCATGGCGCGCATGGGCGATCATCTGAGGGCTTTCATGACGGATATGAGCTTGGTGGATCCGAAGGCTGGACTAGGCATTACGCCAAGTGAGTGGATTGGTTTTGCAACGAACGGATATCCTTCGTTTGATGTCGCCGCCGATCCCGTTAATATTATCCAGGAGGCTCAAAAGGCTTCCGATTTTGAGACAGAACTTGAAAATCTTTTGGCGCGCGCCGCGATTCAAAATCCGACCAATAAGACACTCAGGGCTTGGGTTTATGAAAAATTAGCTTCGCAGGCTTCCCAAAACGATCCGGAGACGGCCGTTGGATATTTGCGCCGCGCCTTGGCTTCCGCGGCGGGGGTGGATAAAGAGTTTAGCCAGACAATATCTAAAAAACTGAGCGGTCAGTTAATCAATTTGGCCGATAAACAAACGGATTTGGCCGCCAAAGTTCTTACTCTTGAAGAAGCGCTGGAATTCAGCCGGACAAAAACGAATGAGCAGCTAAGCTCTCAAATCAGAAACACCTATTCTAAGCTTGCCCAAGAAGCGCAAAATGACGTAAACAGCACGGCGGAAAACAGTATTAAACGCTATCAAGCCATCATCCGCCGGTACAATTATCTGGCTTTAGCTGCCCGATATGGCGCTAATGTTACTGAACTGCAACTGTCAGCAGCCCAAGATCAGGCTGAGGCTGCCACCCGCGATCTCGGATATGAAGTCGAGCAGTTGCGGCTTGGCCAATCCGGTTACAGCGCCGAGGGCGAAAGAGTTTATGACGGCCGGCCGAGGATTATCGGCGCGCTAAGCCTCATCCTGCCGCTCATTGTGGAAATACCCGGTTTTGAAAAACGGCATCCGGGCCTGACCAAACTCTTTGCAAGCATTTTTGACGAGTATTCCATGCCGTCGATTGACGCGGTTTATTCCGGGCCATTGAGCGAAGAAGGGGTGAGAAAACGGGCGGCCGATATCTTTTATAATCTTTACCGCGACGCGCTGACCGAGGATACCCTGGACAAAACCCTTGAGGATTTCCATGGACTGCGTTCCTTCGAGGTTCAGCCCACCGAGGACATGAAGCATTATAAGGCCGTCATCATGGCCGCCTGGCCGTCCCATCTCTACTTTTTCGAGTCCGGCCTGGCTGCCATTGAGGCTTTGCATGTCCAGCACAGGCGGAGTAACTTACAAGCAGTACGGCTTGCACTGTCCGATGCAGACCACGGAGTACTCACGGTAGCTGAAAAAAATGTCAAAGAAGTAATCCAGGAACTAAAATCAGAATTGCTTGGCAAGGCCCGAGGCGAAACAGCCGAGCAATTGGAAAAACATCTTTATTCCGATGAGGATGTTGTGGCGCATATCGCTTCCGGCATAGCTCAAAACATCGCCCAAGGGTCGATGCGCAATAATAAAGCGGAGATCAAGAAAAAAATCCTTGAAGATGTGAGGAATTATTTCCTCATGCTCGAGAAAGACGGGCTGGCCGATAATTTTGTCATTGATTTGGATAAATCGGATGATCGCGCCGGCAGCGATGAATTTAAGGCCTTCAAAGCGCTGGCAGATTATGCCCTCGGGCATGGCATTACTATCAACCGCCGAAAAATTCGGGTGCAATACATGAAAAGAAGCGCCGTTAAGGGAATAGAGAAATTCCAATCCGTTGACGGCGCGTACATGGAAGGCGTGGGCATTCTCATTATTCCGGTGGATGATAAAACCCTTAAGCCGGCAAAACTTCCTCCTTCACTTTTAATTCACGAAATGCTTCACGCCGTTTCCAAAGATTTTGCCAACCATGATATCCGCGAAGGCCTTGTGACCCGTTTTGCCGCCAAGATCGCCGAAAGCATGGGAGACTCCCACGCGCTGGACCAGGAAGGCTATTATGAACGGGCGCAGAGAATGATAGCCCGCTGGGAGAGAGCATGGACAGAAGCCGGACAATCATCAGAAAACATCGATAAGACCCTTTTCGCCGCTCTCTATGAAGGCAGTTTTGACGCCCTGGGTCTTTATGGCATACAGGAATTGACCGCTCGCTTGGAGCGCGCCTCGGTTAAAACCGTGCTGATCGATGGGCAAACGGTTTCGCTTTCGGATGTAAAAGCGCGTTTCCAGAATGAGGATTTTGATGACGGAGAAGTGGAGCCTGTATTGGTATCTGTGGCGCGGCAGGGCAGCGATTATGTTTTGGTTCCCACGCCGGGCGATACCGCGCTGGACACGCGTGTACGGGCATTGGCCAAAAATTCTCCGGATGTCCGGCGCGAGGCCGAGCAGGCGAAGATTTTCATTTCCAAAGTGCTGATGCATTATGTGGAGGCGTACCGGAAAGGGGAAGCCTCTGCCGGCATGGAGCGGCTTGTCCTGGCCGAAGCTTATAAGATTAATCCTGAATTGGGTTATTGGACGGAGGAACTCTTATCTCTTAAAGATAGGGAGGATGAGGATAGCGAAGGCCAGATCACCAGCGCCTTGGATTCTCTCAACGTGCGGTATCTTGAACCTCTGGGGCTTCAGGCCAATGCCGAAATCGAGGGTGACACAGGGATTTTCTTCCTCAATGGTTTTGCCATCGTTAAGACCATCAAAGACTGGGTCGGCGGCCGATACGTGCCCTTGTACGTTGTGGCTGATTTGGACTTCACCGAGCATCGCAGCCGCAACAACGCCGTTCACCGTCCCAGAAGCATGTCTATTTTCCGGAACACCGTTGTTGAGTGGATTTTTAACGAATTTTCCGCCATTTCCAGCGGCGAGAAAACCCAGCTTATTTCACGTTTGAGGGAGGACCTCGACCGTTTACGCGCCGGCGGCAATACGGCAATATTTACGCTCAGTCCCAGCGGGTATCTTGAGCTAAAAGATCCCTATGCCGCTCTCCAGGAATATCCTCATGTTTCACGGTTTGTCCAGGATTTCAATCGCGAGGTGTGGAAAGATCCGATTTACACCGGAGCGCGGCGGGTGGAAAATCCGGAGCTTTTGAATGGGGACGAAGCGCTTCGCCTGGCGCTTTTGAGACGCTTCACCAAGGTCTTGAATCATATGATGAAAGAGGACAGGGCTCAAAGCCTCATTTTTGGGAAGAGTTCCGCGACCGGTCCCAAGCAAACCATCATCGATCTTCTCCGCAAAGTCTATGAAATTGACTTGAAAGTCCACGAATTTCGTCACGAGCTGGATAAACTGGCGGTGATCAATGGCATCTCCCGCAGCACCCTGTTTAAAAACCAGGCTGAGGTTGAAATCCCGGCGCATTTGGAGGAGTGGACGCATCCTAGCATGAGAAACTCCCTGGCCGCCGTCGCGATGAAGCTGTACGCCCAAAGCAAGTATGGGACCGCCGGCGTGGCTTACCAGCGGGTGGGCGCCAAGATTTTCTCGGGACTGGTCGGTACCAGCTACTCCAAGCTCATGGATGCCGATCAAGCGGAATTTTTGAAAACCCTCGAGCGCCTGGCTCTTCTATCCGAAGAAGAAATCATCCGCCGCGCGAAGAAAATGCAGGATAACTTCGACTCAAAATTTGGCCAGCCGGACCCTATGTCGAGGCCTAGCTCTATTTCCGTAGAGGACTTTATAGCATATATGCAAAGCCAAATGGGCGGGCCTGGAATGCCTGCGGGGTCGGGATCGGGGTCGCCTCCGCCGCCGGACAAAAAAGAGCCTGTGCCTTCCGCGTCTAGGTTAGCCGTTGACTTGCCATTTGTGACGCCGGTGGCTGGTTTATGGGCGCAGAACTCAGCCCCAAGTCTTGCTGTGGCGCCTCCGGCGGGCCAGACGGATCCTGCCATGTATTTGGCGGCCTTAGGCGGGCAGTTCTTTGGGATATCGGATAAAGAAGAGGCTGACGAGTTCGGACAACGCCTCGCTCAGGCCATTGAGGAACCGGCCAATCTTGAGCTTTTGGCCGCCGATACGCCGCCCGCCGAGTTTATAGCCCAATTTTTACCCGAAGGTGTGAGGCCGGTTGTTGATTCGACGGCTTTGAGTGACTTTGCCGGCGCTATTCAGGACTATCTCTATTTTCAGGGAATGAAAGTCATCATCTCCCAAGGCGCCTCCAGCCGCCGCCTGGCCGCTTTAGACGCGGCTCTCCTCAATATCTATCCAGCCGAAGCGCTAAAAACTCTTGAGCCTCTGGCGCCTTCTCTGGGTAAGAGCTTTGTCGTTGTCGTCCGAGAGGAAACGGTGATGGATCCGGCTCTTCAAGAAGGCTTGGTGAGTTTAGGTATCCGTCTTGTCACCACGGCGAATCTGTCCGCCGAAAATCTGCCGGTAGACATGACTCATTTAGGCGATGAGCTGGGAGTGTCGGCGGCTGAAAAAGCTCTCCAAGAGGATGTCCGCGGGACAACCGGAGTCATCGCGCCGAATTACTACGGAACTCACATGGCGGTTTATCTGGCGGTGACTTTGCACACTGTCGCTTCCCGGAATGAGCGCCGCGCGGTGGTGGTGGCGGATCGTGACAATGTGCCCGCGCATTTGGCCGGTTTCATGAGCCGCCACCGCGATGCCATCCACCCGATTTACAAGTTCTGGAATTACCTCAAAGAGATCTTCCAGTCCGTTCAAGCTGTCCGTCTCTCCGCTTAAGACAAGATTCCTCGGCTTCGTCCGCCTCCGGCGGTCTCGGCTCGGAATGACGGTGGTTTCTTGAAAGCTCCTGCTTCGTGTGTTAACATTGCATCTGATGAAGCTTATTTTTTCCGATCACGCCCGTCGCCAGATGGCGGAACGAGGCGCCTCTGAGGCTGAAGTCACAGAGGCTGTCACTCATGGAGAACGGACACCGGCAAAGCAGGGACGCACGGCTCATCGGCGAAATTTCGATTATAATCATTTGTGGAGCGGCAGGCACTATCATATCAAACAAGTGATGCCTGTTACAAAAGAGGAGTCAAATCACACCGTTGTGATCACGGTCTATACGTTTTACTTTTAGGAGGCAAGTCAAATGAAGATCAGCTACGACCCCACGGTAAACGCGGCGTACATTCGCTTGAAAAAGGGGCGCTTTGAAGTCACCACTCATCGCTTAACGGAAGACGTTGCGGTTAATTTTGCTCCCGACGGCTCGGTGGTCGGGATTGAAGTGTTGGATGCCAGCAAATATCTGCTTAAGCGCCGTCGTCCTCAAGTTGAACTGGAAAACCTGCAAGCCGCGTAGAGGTTGATTCTCAAACCTCCTCCAATCCGCCACCATGACAGCCGTCTCGGTTTAAGGCGAGATTCCTCGTTGACACTTTTGGAGTTAAAAATTCAAAAAATATGTGTAAAACGGAGTTCTCATTTTGCTGAGAAACCACCAAAATTGTCGTCTCGAGACCCAGGAGGGGCCGAGAGACCTCGTTTTTCAGAGTGAGATTTCTCATCCGCCACAGATCGTTGGCGGATTCGAAATAACAGAAGATTATCATGATAAACGGAGTTAAAAAATGAAAACAAGAGGAAAAAATAAACTGGATGCTGAATGGCTCCGGCTCTGTTCGGCGATGACCCGTGATAGCGTGCGAGTGAGGGTGCCTCGGGCGTTCTTATCCACGCTGACTTTATTCTTTCACCATGTCTCGGACGCTATGGCAGGAGATGACCGCCCTGATCATGGACTTGCCAAGATGCGCCAGGGCCGGGAGTATTACCGGGAACCTTTTTACTTTCTCTATGGGAAACTCAAGCGGGCCGAACAAAAGATGCGAGGATCTGAGCACCGCAAAGTTCTTAAGCTTTTCCATCAGTATCGTGAACTTCTGGATGAACGGGATCGACGGTTCAGAGAAAAACTTAGATCAAGAAAACAAATCACCGGCCGCGTAGGGCACTGATTAAACGAGTTCCTCGGCTGGTTTCACGGCCAAATCCTCAATCCGAATGTCGCCAACAATTTGTTCAGTTGATTGAACATTCTGTTCAAAAACAAAGCGTCGGGGGCTCACTCGGAATGACAAGGGGAGCGGGATAGATTTGACGTCTTGGTTTTTTTAGGCTATATTTATGTAGTCATATATGAGACTACATTGGAGGCATAAAATGGTTCATTCTACGGAGATTCTAAACGCCCGCCATATCGGGATAAGAGACCTTAAAATACACTTATCCGAAAAGCTTCGTTCACGCCGGCCCCTGGTGATCACAGAGCACGGCAAGCCAAAAAAGATCATTCTTTCCTATCAAGACACCGTTGAAATGTTTGAGATGATCGAAGAGCTTCGAGATAACGCTTTGCATAAACTGGTTCGTCTTTCCCGTTCAAGCCCCATCCATAAGGCCATCGATGTGTCGGCTGTATTTGGCAAGATCCGTTCTCAAAGGAAAACGGCTTGACCTATAGGGTTGTTTTTAGGCACCCTGCCATTCAAAAACATTTTGAAAAAGCGCTGAAAAAGATCCCGCCGTCGGACCAAGAATCGGTAATGGAAGCCATTTTGAAACTGCATGGCAATCCACGGCCCCAACAAGCGCTAAAGCTCAATCCTCCGCTGGAACTCTCCGGTCTTATGGCCCATTATCGTTTGCGCGTCGGGGATTACCGCGTATTTTATGACATCGATGACATGATTCGCCTCATTTCCGTCATTGCTCTAAGGCGGAGAAATGAATCAACTTATCGATCCTGAGAGACGACTTTAGATTATCATGATAAACGGAATTAAAAAATGATGCCTGCCGGCACCTGTCTACCGACAGGTAGAGGCAGGCTCGGAATGACAGGGGGGAGGTTCCTCCAACTTCGCTCGAAAGATCTGTAATTTTTCTTGACAATAGAAATTTATTCGGATATATTTCCCTTAATGGCTAAAATTGCAAAAAGGCTATTTGAACTGAAACTTCCAAAAGGACAATCCGCTTTCTTGTGGGGACCTCGAAAAGTCGGCAAGAGTTACTGGATTAACCACAGTCTCGGCGAAAAGGCCGTCATCATCGACTTATTAAAAACAGATGTTTTTGCCGAGCTGGCGTCAAGACCGGCTCTCTTGAGGGAGCGGTATTCTGAGGATAAAAGTGATCTTATCGTCATCGACGAGGTTCAAAAAATACCGCTTCTTTTGGATGAAGTCCACTGGCTTATCGAAAATAAAGGCCGGTCATTTCTTTTGACCGGATCCAGCGCCAGGAAACTCCGGCGGGGCCATGCCAATCTGCTGGGCGGCCGGGCATGGCGGAGGACCATGGTGCCGTTGTCCGTTTTGGAAGTGGAGGGTTTTGATCTGGAACGGGTGACGGTCTCAGGCATGCTTCCTCCTCATTATCTTTCTTCGGCGCCCGAGGAAGACTTGAGAGCCTATGTTTCGGATTATCTCAAAGAGGAAATCGCCGCTGAAGCCCTGGTCCAAAATATCCCTTCTTTCTCGGAATTTCTCCGAGTGGCGGCGATATCAAGCGGAGAACTCATCAATTATGTGAATATCGCGCGGGAAACGGGCATTTCCCATAAGATCGTCCGGAAATATTTTGATATCTTGGAAGACACGTATTTGGGGTTCAGAATTCCGCCCTGGAAGAAGTCGCGAAATCGCCGGATGATTCATACCGAAAAGTTTTATCTTTTTGACGTGGGAGTTTCTAATTATTTGGCGCGCCGGCGGCCCCAAATGGGCAGCGCGGAGTTTGGAAAGGCCTTTGAACACTATATTCTAATGGAGCTCCGAGCGTATCAAGCCTACAAAGACCCGGATTGGCCGATAAGCTTTTGGCGCACCAGCACAGGACAAGAAGTGGACTTTATCCTGGGTGATAAAGAGCTGGCTCTTGAAATCAAAGCATCCAAGAGGGTTCATGAAGGAGATATTCGTTCGCTGATAGCATTGTCGGAGGATGGCCCGGTGAAAAACAAGATAATCGTATCGTTGGAAAAAGAACCACGAAAACTTGAAGGCGGCATCGAAGTCGTCCCTTGGCGGCAATTCATCGATCGTCTCTGGGGGCAAGATTTTAAGCATTAAGATATTTTAATAAATTTACTTAAGTCATTTATTTTCAATTGGTTATAATATTAAGTATTTTTCTAAAGTTACATTGAAAGTAAAGCGGCTAAGGCGTATACTTGTAGTATGTATAGGGGTGTAAATACTTATCAAAAAGTAATTTCCATTCTGCTTATCATCGCGCTAAGCGTCCCGGCGGAGGCTTTTGCCGCGATTCCCACTTCCTTGCCACAGCCTGACGAGCAAAAAGAATCCGTACAGAATGACGTGAAGAGCCTGGAAGACAAAGAACAGAGGGCCGCGACGCTCGTTCAAAAGAAAAATATTCTGGAGGAATTTTGGAAAAAGACGGCAAAAAAGCCTGACAACAAGAAAAATAAGGTCGGGATCCAGAGCCACAACTCGCCGCTTTTGACGGCTCTGCAGGGTAATGAGGATTTGTTGAATGCCTTCAATAATCTCTTTGGCACAAGCGTTCCGCGGACGGGCTCGCCCAATGACGTGGACCACGGGATTATCAGCGATGTGGAGGGGGACCCAAATTTCAATCTTACGACATTTACGGAAGCGCTCCCCAAAACATCCAGCCTCTACAACGCGTTAAAAAATAATCCGGCCCTTTTGAGTCATTACAACAATCTATTCGGAACGACGATTGTCTCGACGGGCAATTTATCGGCTGATGATAGAAAATCTCTCTTTGATGTCACGGGCACTGCCGATGATCCGGCGACCCCTGTCAATGAAGCTTATAACGAAACCAGTTTCCTGAGCGTTCTTCCAAAAGCATCCAGTCTTTACAATGTCCTCAAAGCCAATAGCGTCACATTGGCTGATTTTAATCGTCTTTTTGGAACCAGTATTCAGTCCGGCGGCAATTTGACGGCTGCCGATCGGAAAGCGCTTTTTGATATCACGGGGGATTCCGCTTATGTGGAGGCGGACTTCTTGGGTTTTGTTCAGCGGGTGGTGGATTTTGAAGCCGCCGTCAATGCCTCATCTAAAAAAGACGCGGTGATCGCCCTGCTCAATGAAGCGTTTGGAGTGAACCTTAATGATGCCTGGACCAGGCAAGAAGTTGCCGCGATGGGGAACCCCAACTTTGGAATTCTCTTTAAAGAAGACGGCACGGCAAGAAGCGCTCAGGAAGCCATCGCCTTTTTTGAAAGGGTAGTCGACTACCGCGACGCCCTTGACGCTTCCCTTAAGAAAACCCAAATAGACGCCATCTTCCAAGGCGCCTT
>JACQQX010000052.1 GCA_016206805.1 Candidatus Omnitrophota bacterium | reverse complement strand
CTTTTAAGAGAAAGATTTCTCGCTTCGCTCGAAATGACATACCTAGGCATGACATAGACAAGCCGTACGTACTTGGCTTTGCCCCTGGGTTTGGTTTGCTCATCGCGCGTCCGCTAGATGGGCAAACCAAAGCCAGGGGCAGGGTGAACATGATTGAACGAAGTGTTGTAGCTCGTGTGTAGTTAAGGGGACTTGGAATAACAAACTGTGGTAAAATCCATCCAGCATGTCCAAGCGAATCCTCGCCATCGACGACGAAAAGAGCATCCTTGAGCTTGTCCGATACAATCTCGAAAAAGAAGGTTATTCCGTTTTTACCGCCGAAACCGGGGAAAAGGGTTTTGATCTGGCCAAATCCAAGCAGCCGGATCTGATTCTGCTGGATCTGATGCTGCCCGGCATGGACGGACTTGAAACCTGTAAGCTGCTGCAGCGCACGCCCCAAACGCGCGCTATTCCCATTGTGATGCTCACCGCGAAAAACTCAGAGGTGGATCAGGTGGTGGGAATCGAGTTAGGCGCCTGTGATTACATTCCCAAACCTTTCAGCGTCAAGGTGTTATTGGCCCGCGTCAAGAATATTTTCCGATCTAAAGAGCTTTCCAGGGAACCGGCGCGCATGGTGAAGTCGGGCGATCTTGTGATTGATAAGGATAAGCAGAGCTTTATGGTCAAAGGCAAACCCCGCGTTCTCACGAAACTCGAATTTCAAATCGTCACTTTTTTGATGGAGCATCCGGATAAAGTGTTCAGCCGCGACCAGCTTTTATCCGGCGCTTGGAAAGGCGAGGCTTTTGTGGTGGACCGCACGGTGGATGTGCATATCCGCAGTATTCGCCGGAAGCTGGGGCGGTGGCGGGACGCCATCGAAACGGTGCGGGGTTCGGGGTACCGGTTTAACACGGACAAATAAGGCATAACGAATATTTGTCATTTCGAGGCCGAAGACCGAGAAATCTTTTTGGATGGGATTTCTCGGCCGCTACGGCGGCCTCGAAATGACATATGGCGCTTGGAGGCGGGATGTTCTTTAATCGGAAGTGGAAATCACCGGATACCGGAACCGAAGCCATCACCGATTTGGAGAACAATCTCCGCCGCGCGGATGAGGAAAAAAACCGCATCGCGGCGGTTTTGGAAAGCCTGACCGAAGGGGTGGTCGTCGTTGACCAGGACCAGCGCATTCTCGTCGCCAACCCGGCCCTGATCGGGGCATTCGGCCTCCGGAAGGATCATGCCGAGGGCCATTATTTTTGGGAGGTGTTCCGCGACTCGAATATCAATGACATGATTCACCTCGGCCTCAAGGAACGAAAACCCTTTTCCCGCGAATATGAAAGCGTCCTTTCCCGGAAGTTCATGAATATCCAAGTCTCGCCGGTCTGGTCGGGACCCATTTTTCTGGGAGTGGCCGCTGTTTTTCATGATGTGACGCCTTTGAAGGAGCTTGAGCGCCTGCGGGCTGATTTTGTCGCCAATGTCTCGCATGAGTTTAAGACGCCGTTGACGTCCATCCTCGGATTTCTTGAAACGCTGAGAGAGGGAGCGGTTGAAGACCCCTCAGCCCGTAAAAAATTCCTCGGAATCATCGAAGATCAGTCCCAGAAACTTTATCGGCTGATCGAGGATTTGCTGGAATTATCCAAAGCGGAATCCGGCCATCAGCCGGTCGCACAAAAAGCGGTCGATGTGAACGAAATGGTCAGCCGCTCCCTTGAACTTTTCAGTCATGCCATCCAGGACAAAAAAATCGAGATTCACGCGGATATCGCGCCGAAGTTTACGGTTAAAGGAGATCCTGAATTGTTGCAGCAGGTCATGAATAATCTCATCGATAACGCTTTGAAATACAATAAGACCGGCGGCGCTATTTTCATTCGCGCGCAGGCCCGGTCCGATGGTTCCCGGATCGAAATCCGTGATACGGGCATCGGGATTCCCGAAGCCGACCGCGAGCGGATTTTTGATCGTTTTTACCGCGTGGAAAAAAGCCGCGCGCGGGAATCGGGGGGCACGGGGTTGGGACTGGCCATCGTTAAAAGCATCCTCGAGCGCCATGGGGGCGGCGTGGAAGCTCTGCCGGTTGAAAGCGGCGCCGCGTTTCGGATTACCCTGCCGGGATGACTTCCAGCGCGTGCGTCTTAGTCAGCGGCGGAGTGGAAAGCGCTGTTTTGCTATCCGACGCGCTCCATCGTTATGACAGGGTGACGCCGCTTTACATCCGAAATGGTTTGCGCTGGGAAAACGCCGAACTGTTTCATCTCAAAAAACTGATCCGGTCTTTTCGCTCACCGGGTATGGCTCCGCTTGAAATCCTCGAGCTTCCGATGAGCGATGTTTATGGCAAGCATTGGAGCACCACCGGTTCCAGCGTCCCCGGTTTTACCTCACCCGATGAAGCCGTGTACCTTCCGGGGCGCAATGTTCTTTTTTTGGCCAAATCCGCCTGTTTTGCCGCCCTCGGCGGGGCAACTGTGATTGAAATCGGCGTTTTGAAACACAATCCTTTTGCCGACAGCGCGAAAAGTTTTTTTAAGAAAATGTCCGGCGCTCTCTCTCAGGCCTTGAGTCAGCCCATTCAAATCCTAGCCCCTCTTCAGAAGTTCAATAAAAGTGAAATCATTCTAAAGGGCAGGCAATTACCGCTTTGGCTCACTTTTTCCTGCATCAATCCCAAGCGCTATCTCCACTGCGGCCGGTGCAATAAGTGCGCCGAGCGCAAAAGAGCTTTTCTTGGGGCCGGTGTTGAGGATAAAACGAAGTATAAAAGATGAGATTTCTCGGTCGCCGCGGCGACCTCGAAATGACAGCGGTTTTTTTGAGCAGTAGGGTAATTTTTGCTTAAATAGGTTGAATATTATTTAAATAGAATTAAACGAAACTTTGACAAAAAAATTGCCTTAACTCATTCATTGAGGCATACTTACTCCACCTTGAAAAAACCGTTTTTCCTCCTAAAAAGCATTGCGTTGGTCCTTGTTTTTGCATTCATTGTTCAGGACCTTTCTTACGCGGCTCCTGAGATTTTGCGCGGGCCGGCGACGCCGTTTTCTTTGCCCTCTTCCCTAGGAACTATCGAAGAAAGACAGGAGTTCTCCGGACGTCCGTCCATTATTCTGATCCAAGATGCGCACGTGAATGAATCCGCGCAGAAAAATATCGCCAAAATCATTGATATTGTTTTCTCATCCCCTTTGTCATTTCGAGCGAAGCGAGAAATCTCCTCAAAAGAAGATTTCTCGGCCTTACGGCCTCGAAATGACAGAATGGGTGATGCCCGGTATGTTTTTCTTGAGGCGGGTTCAGGAAATGACTCCCTTTCTTTTCTTAGAAAGTACGCCCCTCTTGAAACGCGCAAGCGGATAGCCGATAAATACCTCAACCAAGGCCTGATTCAGGGACCGGATTATCTGGATCTAACCTCAGATAAGAAGTTCATGCTCTGGGGAGTTGAGGACAAGCCGCTTTATCGCCGAAGTCTTCGGCTTTATGCCGAACTCAAGAAAAAAAGGGAAGCGGTCAACGCTTACCTCGACAAGATCGAGCGCGCCGCGCGCACGGTTAAAAAGCGCGTTTACAGTCCCGAGCTTTATTCGCTCGATGAAAAGCGCGAAGCCCAGTTAAAAGGGGAGATTCAGCCCGGCGAGTATTTTGAAAGTTTGATCCGCGAGGGAGAAAGGCTCGACCTTCCCACCCATCTTTTCCCCCATCTTAAAATCTTTAAAAAGATAAAAGCTAAAGAGCGGCGTCTTCAGCGTGTCATCCCGAGCGAGCCCCTCGACTTTGCTCGGGGTAAACTCCGCGAGTCGAGGGATCTTCCGGAAGATTCCTCGACGCGTCCCGTCTTACGACGGGACTTTGCTCGGAATGACAAGCTCTATTTGTCCTACCTGGAGGATCTTAAAAGTTTAAAAACATCGGAACTTTTGAAAGACCAGGAGACGTTTGAGAAGTTGGTGTTTATCCGATTGGCGGAACAATCCGACGCTCGGTACGGGCGACGCGCCGCGTCGCCCCTACGGTTATGGCGGATCTCGCAGAGGCTGGAGGCTCTCCGGCGGCTTTTCAACATGCAATTCACCTCCGACGATACTGCGGAGCTTCTCCGGGATCCGAAGAGTTTTGACATCGTCGAAATCTGCGGCTTCCTCAACGCGCGCATCATGGAAATGCGAAGCCATTATGAGGACGCGCTGTTTTTGGAGCCATTTTACGAGGGCGCCCGGCGAAAGGCGCTTCATTTTTACCGACTGGCGGGGGAGAGGGATGAGAGGTTTATAGAAAATATGTTAAAGAAAATAGAAGATTCAGTCATTGCGAGCCCGACGCAGGAGGGCGAAGCAATCTCTGCGCAAAGATTGCTTCGTCGCTACGCTCCTCGCAATGACGGGCAGCAAGCCATTCTCATCGTCGGTGGTTACCACGCGGACAACCTCAAGCGCCTTCTCCGCCGTAAGGGCATCGGCTATATTTCCGTTATTCCGCAGCTATCCAACGAAACCAACCAGAATAAATATGAGGATATCCTCCTGTCCGGCTTGTCATCCCCGAAATCTTTTATCGGGGATCGAACTCCTAGCAAACGGTCGATTCCCGCTAAAAGCGATGCGGGAATGACAAGGGACCTGCTCGGCGTCCTCCCCGCCGCGGAGGCGCTGGGCGGACAGGTGCCCGGTCTTTTGGCGGAAGAGTTAGGCCGAAGACCGAAGGCGGAAGGCGCAGGGGGTGCCCGAATGGCAGTCCGGGAAGCGGAAAGGGTTTATAAAGGCAACATCGTCCCCGTGCCGACGCCGTTGACGGGTAAGGGGGAGTTGGATAAAGAATCTATCCCGAGGCTTGTCGACCATCTGACCTCCCTTGGTGTTGAAGCCATCCTTGTGATGGGAGCGACCGGCGAGTTTAACCGGTTAGGGAATAAAGTCCGTCTGGAGGCCATCGGGGCTTTTGCGGAAGCCGCCAAAGGAAAGCTTAAGATATACGCCAATGCCACCGGCGACAGCAAAGCGCAAACCCTATCCAATACCCAGAACCTGAAAGGTTTAGGGGTAGAGGCCATTGTGATTGCGCCGATGTATTATCTGCGGCGCAGCTCTGACCTTGAGGCGCATGTCCGGACGCTATCGGAAGTCTCGGACTATCCGATTGTTTTGTACAACAATCCGGGGCTGACCTCCGAAAAGAATATTAATCCCTCCGACGTCGAAAAAGTGAAGGCGTGGGTTCATGCGCTGAAAGACAGCTCCGGAGACCTCTCTCTTTTGAGGCAGTACGCCGCAATCGTGCCGACTTATCAAGGAGATGAGCGTCAGATTGAGGAGGCTTTAAAGGTTGACGCCGTCGGCGCGGTCGCTTCACTCGGAAATATTTCGCATATGCCGCAAGAGTATTTCAACGCAGAGGACGCCAATGAGCGCCATCGGCTTCAGCTTGAAATCACCGCTCTTTCACTCAAGACGGCGCACGGCGGGACGACCGTTCAAGGGCTCAAGGCCGCTCTTCACGAAGCCGGGGTTTTCGGCAGTCCCGCCTCCGCGAAACCCAGGATGACACGAAGAGATTTCATCACGATGGGGATCGTTTTATCCGTTATCGTCTTCGCTGTTAATGGATTCCTGGAGTTTGTGTCGGACGCGCTTGGATGGTTCACGCCTGCCCGGGAGCGGCGGCCTATCGTCCTGCCGGAGCCTATTGAGGTGCCTGAGACTTCTGAGCTTTCCATTCGCTTTCCCGATGGCGACAATGTTTTGACGGTGACGCTCTTTTATGAAATCGACGGCGATGAGCAGCGGGCTGTCCTGGAGGATGTCCGCCTGCACCCCGGATTGGAGATCACCATTCAAGATGAAAAGAGATTTCGATTTAAGGGAATGATCTTGATGAATTCCGATCCTCTCTCGCGAAAGAAACTCAACTTCCCGAGACCCGAGTTTAAAGTGCTTCCAAAAAAGATGCCATCTCGCACCCCGGCTCTTCGCGCCGCGAGGCTGGCCCTACGCGCGCCGAAGGGTGTGGAGGAGGGGAAAGAGACGATTCGTGATTTGAATCTATTTTTGATTCTGGCCAACACGCAATGGGCGCTTGAGCAATTGGTGGAACTCACGCGGGACACGCTTCGATCCGTCAGCCCGAAGGGCCGAGAGGAAATCGCCCGGAGCGTTATTTCAAACGGTCCTTATCATGGGGTCGACCATTTTGTAAAGCGGGCCGCCAAGTGTCTTGGGCCAAAAACGGCTCGCACTTTTTTAGCGGGTTTTGAGAAGAGGTGGAAAACGACCTATGCCAACGCATGGCGGATTCGCCGGCCATGGCTGAGGCCTTTTCAAAATAACGTTCACCTTTTGGATGGTGCGCATTGGGCCGCGGCCGCGGGTTTCGGATTCACGAGCGCTCTCGCGGGCGCTTTTCTGACGCGGCTGGCGATGCACTGGCCTTCGAGTTTTCTGCACGGTCTTTATTTGATTCAGCTTGGAATATGCACGTCTCACGTCTTTGATAAAACAGCGGCCAAATTTTTATTTAAATCAAGCCACTTTATGGCCCCGCTTGCCTTGACGCTGTTGGAGCTGTCAAGAGTAAACACCGGTTTTCAGACCCTTGGAGACGCGGTATGGTTCACCGCTTCGAATTTGACCGCCATTTGGCTGGCGAGCCCAGCGAGCTGGGTTTTGCACGTTTTCTTATCCAAGCATCACATTCTGTCCGCCAGTTTAAAAGAGCCCGCCCAATCATCCGCGGAAACCGGAGGTTTAATTCTGGAACCACAAAGGATCACCCCGCCCGCGGCCAAAAGATCGTGGAGTGTACCGCCTCCACGAGGAAGAGTGAAGCGCCGTACCCGCGGAACCACAAACCGCCCGCCGCAAAAAGAGCACCTTACCCCTCCAAACAGTCTGATCCGGGACACTCTCGCGTTCAGCGAGCCCGGCGGGCAGGATGCGGTTGAAAAAGAGGATGCTCACAAAGAAAGGGCCATTTGTTTTACCATCCGAGGATTAAATACAACTGAAAGTGTTCTCGACAGCAGGCCTGAATTGGTCCCTGTTATCAGGAAGATAATCACTCAGCATCGCGATGGCGATCCAAGCATAGGCGGGAGAAACAAAGGGGGTCATTGGAAAGGTCTTCATGCCCATCGGTGGGGTCGCTATCGAATCTTCTGGAGGGAAGATCGCGCGGATGACGGAGAGACGGTAGTCACGTTATTGGGAGTTTTTCATAAGGACCAGATCGATCGTTTGGATCGCAGAAACAACGCCGGTTATTTAAAAGATATCGCCGATACATCATTCCACGATCTTGAGCCCTGGTTGGCGGATCGGAGCGATACGAATCGCTTTCTAAGCGAAAAACTTGGTGTCTCCGCAACCGCCGCCCGGCTGGCGACCGACGTCGAAAGGATCTACCAGATCGATCTGGAAAGAAAGGCCACCGGCTCCGCCGCGAGGATGGCGGACTTTCGGGTCAGGAAAGGGGACTGGAAGATTGTGGCGCTGTGGGCGCTGGCGGGCGCTTTGTTGGGATTCTCTTGGGGGATTTACGGTCAGTTCACCGGCAGGTCGATTCCGCCCGGCGGCGCGACTATTTTTCCCTACGTCATTCCTCAAGAAGGCATATCCATTCGCTCAACCGACGACGGCGTTCGGGTTTCATTTGACGCCGCTTTCCCGAAGGATAAACGCGACATCACAGTGGGCGCTGACTTGCCTGATACCGGGGGAGATTGGATCGCTCTTGAAACGATAGGCAGCGAAAATCTGGCCCCCACGCGGCGATTCGTGCTCGTCAAACCGTTTCTCCGTCACGTTGATTATCCCAACAGCCGCCGCAGGTTTGTGAAGATCCCCATGACTCTCGTCTCAATGAAAAAAGGCTCGGCCTCGATAACCTTTAACCCCGAGTTCAGCCGGTTGTTTTTCGCCGATTCTCTTCTTTGGGCCGCCTGGCCGGCTTTTCAATTCGCTCTATCGTTCGCCGCGGTCTCGCTGGTGATAATGATAATCACCCGTCTATCCGCCCGGTCCGATGGCGCTCCTTACGGGCGCTGGGGAGACGTCGCCCGTCGGGAGATTTTTGACCCGGAGAACCCAGCTCACATTTCTCGGATCAAAAGCGCGTTTGGCGAAGATTTCATGGAGGAACATCTGACTAATCGTATCTTGCCCAATATCACTAAAATGGCAAAACAATATCACCCTATCCCCATGGAAGTTCTCGAGGCGTTTATCAGGGAACATTATACGAACCCACAAAAAGCCGCCGAAGAGGATCTGAGAAAGGACATAGTAGCGGCTTTTCTTTTGATAAGTCTCGTCTCTTTCTCGGTTGTTTCCGGGCAATGGGCCCATCGGTCCGTTATCACTTTGGGCAGCGTACTGGCTTTATTCTTATCCTACTCAGCTTATTATCTCGTACATGTCCTGCCGAACGAAATCAAAGAATGGGAACAAAGAAAGACAGACATCGGCATCAAGGACGATCCGGAATTCACGAAGCTGTTTCAAAAGTATATGAGAATAAAAAAAATCAAGCCTTCAGGCAGCGGGACGGCCATCCAGGAGGATAGAAACAATGCCGCCGCGCGGATGGCGGGAGATTCAGCGCTCGCGGAAAACGGATTTGGGCAAACCGGATTGCCGAATCATGGAGTTGAGCAGCCAGCCGGAATATTCCCGATAGCTCACGTCAACCGTAACGAGTCTCCTTCGCCCTTGGACGGCTCCTTCCCACTGTTGATGAGAAGCGACTTGCCGCTTCAGAACGAAGCCGTTGGAACAAAGAATGGAAATAAAGTGATTTTGACTGAGAACAAGCCTACCCAACGGGCTGGATGGCGAAGTGCTGAGGGATTATCTGCTCGCGGAAGGTCTGGACGTTTGTTCCCAGTTGCTGGACTGCCCCATGTAAGACAACTAAAAAGCAAACCCGGTAATAATCCAGCCAAACCCATATCGGCGCCTGGCGTGGAAAAAGGTCGCGGACATTATTGGGATCCAGGCTTTCTAGGTAGCTTTTTAAGCATTGTTCCATCTTTGACCGAACTTCTTGTAAAGAGGATCCTTGAACAGCCAAATCCAATTCCAGGCATTGGCCGATATAGTGGTTGCCTTCAGGCCGCGCGTAGCATCGGATCGTTGTGGGATAGAATTTTAGCATCTTTTTCGCCTCTGACCAGGAGTGTAGCAGTAGGTGTTGGGCTTGTCAAGGCGTCCGCCGCGCGCCTGCCCGCCAAAGATCCAGTGGCGGGGATGGCGTGGCCTCGTCAGAATGATGGGCCAGGTGATGGCGCGCGGCTGGCGGATAAAAGAAGCTCGAAGGTGGGAGGTGGAAGGTCGAAGGTAAATCAAAGGCAAACAAGAAAGGACAATTTACATGCAAGAGCAAGTCAAGAACCTCAAGGTGTGGCAGAAGTCGATGGAACTGGTCAAAGCCGTATACGCGCTCTCGCAAGGCTTCCCCAAGGAAGAGCAGTATGGCCTGACGGGTCAGGTGAGACGAGCCGCTATTTCTATCCCGGTCAATATCGCAGAGGGCAAAGGCCGGTTTCACAAAAAAGAGTATACCCAGTTCCTCTACACAGCCCGCGGCTCAGCTTACGAGATTTTAACCCTTATCGAAATAGCCAAAACCCTCAATTATCTCAACCCAAAAGATTCGACACAGCTTTCAGCTCTGACAACCGAAATCACAGCCATGCTCAATGGCCTTATTCAGTCGATCCGTTAAGCCCCTTCCACCTTCGACCTCCCACCTTCCAGCTTCCTCACGCCGCGCGGATGGCTGCCTACCGGACGGCGTCCGGTCAACGAATTGCACATGAGACGAAAACATACCCAGGTGTAGAATTGCACGGTAATTGTTTTCAGGTGACTTCTGATGGCAAGAAAGTCCGGAAGTGGCTCGAGGAACATCCCGAAGACGCTCATCAATTTACGCCTGAACAGATTCAAGAAGAAACGGGTGTCGATATGTCTTTGGATTCCGTGCGGCGGCTGGCCAATGAGGCAAATATTCGTCTCGGAACTAATCAATATCAAACTAGCCGTGAAGGTAGAATTGTGCAGCGTTGGGCCCGCCAATGGAAGAAAGATCATGGAGAGTGGCATCAGGTAATTCTTTATTCGCTGTCAGAGCTCAGAGATGAGTTGGGACTCACCGTTGGCACCAATCGAATTAGCTTGTTTTTGCAACGTGAAAATCTTACGGCGGGTGGTAGCAGGACGACTCCGCAAGGAAGACAAGTTCATTACTGGATTGCCAATTGGATGCATGCCAATCCCGGCAAAACAAAGATTGGCTTTACCATTAATGAACTCAGGGAAAAACTTCGGATTATGCAAGGTATATCGGAGACTGGCGTACATAGGATTTTAGCGGAGTATGGCATTGAAACTTCCGGGGTTGTTAGTTCTGAGCGCGTCGATGCGTTACGAGCATGGGTGCATGCCATGGGGTTTGACAAACTTGAACCGATTACCTTGGGAGAAAAAAATATCGCGAGACGATTCGGTCTTGGCGTAACCCGGACGCGAACAGTTTTGGGGAATATGGGATATCGGTTGCAGGGAATTCCAGGGGCCCCCTCCGCAGAGAGATCAAGACAAGTATCGGCTGCCCGCCAAAGAGCACGGATGCACGGCATGAACATGCCTGAGCTTTATACTGTATTTCCCGAAACTGTCGATCGAGAAATTAAATTTCATTTAGAAAATTTGATTTTCACTCCGGGAAATAAGGTTCATGACACAGGCGTCAAAATGGAGATAGGGTCATCGCCATTAACCTTTAGCTTAGGAGCCGGAGAAGTGCGAAATTCGGGCCCTGATTTCATTGAGGTTTTTTTTGAAGATTTTGATTTGGTCGAGCGTTTTACGCGAGAAGAAGGCAGGCGTCGCCTCGTTTTTGTTTCACAAAAGAAACGGGACCCCGTCCGAGAGGGACACGTTAGCGCATCCGGTAAGAAGGGGTCAAATCGCTCCTTGACTCCAAGTCCAGGGTCTGGTGGCGCGCGGATGGCGGTCTCTGCGAAAAAAAGATCCGGTTTTGAGAGGTTTGTCGGGGGATTGAGTCCCCTCAAGTCGCTTGCCCTGGCGTCTTTGCTGGTTGGGTCGGCGGTGTGGATATCCCTGGCGTATTTCCGGGACGCGGACATGATCCATTTCTTTCCCGTCAGCCTGACCATCGGGAGCCTGGCGGCGAGCCTTTTGGACAAACAGACGGCCAAAATTGGCCTTCGTCTTTTCCTCTCCATGCTGGCCGGCTACGCCGTTTCCTGGTTTGTGAAAGGGTACGTGGCCGCCATCCCGCTCATCGTCCCGAGAGTTTACAACACGCACTATTGGACGATGCCGGCGGTTGATCTTTATCTGGCGAGCCTTCCGGTTATCGTCGTTCTCTTCACCATCCTGGGGTTTCAGAACAGGCCCTTTTCGGGCAATTTTCTACAGCATGTGATTTCGGTTTACAAAGAGGAAGCGGCTCCCAAGATCTTCGGGTACAGGGGCTTTTACCGGTTCAACGTCCTGGCTTGGTCGGGGATATGCGCCATGAATTATTGTTTCAACGTTCCGGCGCAGGACCGGTTCATGTTTGTCGGCGTTTTCGCGATGGTTTACGACGTGATGCTCGCTTCGGCCGCCGTCCGAAAAGACGGGATAAAACCGGCGTGGCTGGGGGAGCTTTTTGACCGCGTTTATCTGGTTACCCCCCTAGCGGCCGCCGTTATAGGAATCGTCTCCCTTTTCCTCGGCAATTTTGAGCGCGCCGGACAGGCCGCCATCGCTGTGGCCGTCACGGCGGCCAATTACGCCGTTTTTAAGATTTACTACGCCATGAGGGTCCGGCCGCTGGGCGTTTTAAGGAAGTTGATAAAACGGGTAGGCGCGATTGGCGCTGAACAGGAAAAGAAAGGGCTGTTGGAGAATAGTGTTCCTGAAGTGAGAAGCCGGTTTTATTTCACGGAAAGAGGCGTCGCCTTTCTTCCGCAAAAAAAGGGACGGCTGGTTGTCATCGGAGATCTGCACGGGGATTACTGGATGCTCAAGCGTATTTTGAAAGCCGTCGGTTACGACGCGCGGCGCAATAAGGCTTCGGAAGGTCCGGTCCATCTTGTCTTTGTCGGCGATTATTGGGATGTGGGAAAGAGGAGTTTTGACGTTATCCGCAAGGTATTGGAGTTAAAATGCGGAGACCCTGAGAATATCACGCTGCTGCGCGGCAACCACGATACCAATGACATTCAAGCGGCCAAAAAGATACATGACGACGGAGCGGCGGCCTTTTTTATGGAGCTGCAAAAACATTTCAGGGTGGCGGAAGGGACGAAAGTTTATTCGGAGTTGAGGAAGCTGGCGTACGAATTTCCCTCCCTGCTTGTCACAGGAAATGGAATCGCCGTGATGCATGCCGCGCCGCCCGCGCGGGCGGCCTACTCGGGGGGTCTTTTGGGAATAGCCGGAAACGCGAAGGCTCTTGGCCAACTGACGGTCAATATTATCGATAAGGAAAACCTCGGCGGCGATTCTTTTGAGGACCATCCTAATCAACCGGGCCAGCCGCATTACAATGAGGCATTTCAGGAAGGCGCGTGGTGGGTCGGCCTCGGCGTCGGCCATTTTATGCGAGTCACGGGAGTGAGCGTGATTTTGCGCGGCCATGATCGGAATGGAGATCCGGAAAACGCTTTATTCGGTAGGCGCCTCCTGACCGTTATTTCCACGGGCGCCGGAAGCCCCGACTACGGTTATAGGGAGACGGACATCCGGGCAAGGTATGTGGCGCTTGACCTGGATGGACCCCCGGCACCGAATGGGCTGCAAGGAGCCGTGCGAATGGTCCCTATTTCCAGAGCCGCGCGGCTGGCTGCCGCCCGCTTGCCGGGCGGGCAGGGACGGGCAGGGATGACTGCGCCGCCTTATTTGGATATCGGTATTCATAAGGAGGGCATGAGGAGAAGGAGAAGGGGTCAAATCTCTCCTTGGCTACAAGTCCACACCCAGCTCGTCTGGCCGGAGATATATCCAATAAGAGACTTGACCCCTCTGCTTGTGTTGAGAGATCCTGACGCGGAAACCGCCGACCGCATAGTCCGACAAGCTGCAAGAAGAAAAAAGCCCGGCGCGCGGATGGCGGGAACGGCCGGCGCGGCAATAAAGAGGTTCTGGCGGGTTTCGAACGGGCTTCTTTCAGAAGATCCGTCCGAACGGGATCGCCAGCTCCGTTTTCGGGAATATTTCGATGGGACGAAGGATTTATTCTCAAAATCGGCTTCCGCTTCCTCGGATCGCCGGATCTTATTTCAAATGCTCATTGAATCGGTTCGTGAACACGCCCGTGATAAGGATTGGGAGGCGTTGGATTCGAACGAAAGCTACATGCGTAATGGCGACCAGTCTTTGGCGGGGCAGAGAGGGATTCTTGCCGATCGCGGTTATTATCATTCCAAGCGTTTTGACGAATTAATCGCCAGGCTTATGGCGTATGCGGGGCCCTCCAATCTCGAAAAAAACGTCCACACGGCCATTCAGACTGATCTTGAAAGTCTGCGTCGGGATATCCACGGCACCCTCGGGAAAGTCGTTCAAGAAGTCGAAGCCGGGGAGCTTCGGATCAAAGGATTGGCGCCCCCTCCCCTCATGGGAGTGAGGCTTTTTTTCGGCCGCCATCTCAAAATCATGATTTCGGGAGGATTGACGATCATGCTGGTGGAAAGCGTCCGGCAGGCTCTGGACCCCTGGATCCACCACGTTCTGGAACACGCCTATTATATACCCGGAGCCCTCGCTTTCGTTTTTGTCGCTCTGGCTTCTCTGACACTGGGGGCATATCTTACAGAATTGCTCGACCGGCCGATCTACGGATGGGTGGAGGCAAACCTTCCTTCCGTGCAAGCGACTTTTAAGGCGCTCATTTATCACGCGATCATGAGGGACGACGCGCGAACTGCCCGGCAGCGGGTGGCGCATATACGCTCGGAGGGACGGCGTATCGAGCGCAAGCTGAGGAAAAAAGGAAAAATCCCCGCCCGGAACCGACGGATGTTTATGGCGGTTTTGATCATGGCGGAAGAGGCTTTTGATGATCACCGGTGGTATCCGAAAAATCCTGAAAGCATGAGAAAAATCGACCAAATTCTCGAGGAGATCCGATTGGTCGCGGATGTCGAACCCGCGGCGGATGTGGAGACCCTCTCGATGATCGTGCTGAAGGAAATCGCGGATAACCAGACGGCCAGCGAGAGCTTTTGGGACCATATCGGCCGTCGAATCCGGAAAAAATCCCGCCATGGCAACGAGTGGGATCGAGTGGGCGTTCTTGTCGAGCGCGCAAGAGCCATGTCACTTTTATCCTATCAGGAACGGCTGATTCAATCGTTAACGGGTGACGAAGACGCTCTATTTCGTCAGTCGGCGGTGCGTCAAATCACCCCACGACACAAGCAGAAGTACAGACGTGACTACATGCAGAATGTTTTCCGGGTGATCGATCAGTCGGAAGGCACGCCTATCGTCGGTTTGAGCGAGACTGAACGGGCAAGATACGCCACCGCTCATTTTTATTATGATTTTTATAGGTTATGGCAGTTGAGACGCCGTGAAGCAACCGGCAAGAGAGTCGACAACCGCTATCGCAGGCGTGTTTTTTGGACCGCGAGGCTTTGGGAAAAGCAATTGTCCCTTTGGATCGATAACGGCGAGAGGGTTTCTGGTTTATCGATTCTTTTCGAAAGGTGGCAGCAACTGCTGGGCGATCAATTGAAACCGCCGAGATCAGCCGCGCGGATGGCGGGGAAGGAGATTCCGAAGAGGGGTATGAAGAAATGGGTAAAAACTTTAGTTCTTGCGTTTGCGGCGAGCGCAAGCATTCTGGCGGTTTTGACGATTCCTTTCATTCGAGCGTGGTTTGTTGATCCCCAGAACCGTGATTTATGGGAAAGCGCGGGGATGGAAGCGTGGAATACGCTTAAATTGCTGGAGTTTATCGCCGAGTTTTCTCTTTTACTCGTGATTGTATTTGAAACGGCGCGGCGAGCGGAGGCAAGGGCCTCAAATGCTCATAAAAAAGACGGGGATGACAGCAGCCCGCCGGCTGGCGGACGGATGGCGGGTAAAGTTGAGCCCATTCATGTGCGGGGGAATATTATCCTGCGGCAGATGCGGCATCCTCACACAAATGAACTGAGATGGGTTTTGCTTTCTTTGGCGCCGGGAATTACGTTTGCCTTGGCCGCGTCGGACATCAAGCGCATTTTTAAAAAAAATCCCTCTGTGTATTTCTGGAATGGGCTGAACCGTTTCTCGCTGGAAAGATCCGGTGGTTCGGCGCAGCCTATTCTAGACGCGTTTCGAGTGATGTATCAAGCCGGTTTATTGTCCATGATTGGCGATCCGAATTTTGGTGGGGTCAATTTTTCAGATTTGCCGGATGTTTTGGCGTTTCAGAATATTCCCTTTGGGGTCACTCGTTTGAGTGAGAGGATCGTTATTGACTTGGGAAGGATTGGAGCCGGGACGCTTTTTACGGGGACTTCCAAAGCCGTGATTTCCCGGAAACCTATTTCAGAAATGGTTTCTCCCGTTTTTTTGGGAGCGCTGATGTCTCTAGCCTATTACGCCGCGACGGCCCAAAACCCCGAAATACACATTGAGCGTTCTTTTCAAGAAGGAGAAACCGCCGCGCGGCTGGCGGGGGAAAAGACAGAAACAAACAGAGGGCAGGATTCGGAAGTCAGGAAAAGATCAGGCGGCTTTTTTAATTTCCTTAAAAAATCTTTCCGTGACCCAGATGCGAATCAGCGTCAAATAGCCGATACCCTTGCGGGCAGCAATACGCTTAAGCCCAATAATCTCAGGTTCCGGGAGCCTCATGGAAACCAGCTTCTTTTTGGGCCTCGGGAAAGACGCTTTGGATGGTTTGAGCTCATCCAGAAAATCGGTGACATCATGGGTATCCCAAAATTGGGCTTCATCCCTGGCGGATTTAAACTTGGGAACTCTCAATTTTTTATTCATTTTTTATCTCCTGTTTCGACACAATCTTTTCTCAGCGTTCCATTCAAAATCGGTGATGCGCAACAGCTTCTCCTTATTTCACTGAAATTATATCTGTATATACAAAAGATGTCAACTGTTCTCACCGCCGCGCGGCTGGCGGAAAAAAATACCTTTAATAACGGCCAAGTTTCCAGAACGATAAGTGTGGGTTTAAGGACGTACCTTGTGCCTTCGGGCATGCGAAGAACCATTTCGCTGGATGAAGTTTTAGACGCGATGCAAAAAGAGAATGTTCTCAGTTCTTTCCAGCGTTCGGCGCTTGTGGCGGCCGTGATCGTGGGCGGAGAAACCGAGGTTCCGGTTCTTCCGCGGCGTGGTTCCAATGGCCCAACCTTCGACCGGACTGAGGTGAATCTCAGAGACAGAGGCCTTCGGCTGGTTATGAGGCCGTTAATAGGGACTTATTCGGATGAAAGATTGTCGGAATCCATCCTGCATACGTTGGACTACGCGAGAATAAAAGGGAAAACAGTCGTTTTCCGTCGCAGGGAGAACGGCCTTTCTCCGGCCGTCAGGACAATCCGTTATATTCCGGCTCAAGGGAATATCGAAAGCATTCTTCGCGATTTAAAAAAATTTTATGGCATGAATCCCGGTGAAAATCAACGGCACTATGTGGTTACTGACAGCTATGGTGAAAATAAAACGCAAATCGTAATCACCCTCAAGATCATGCAGTCAAGGAGAGATTTGACCCCTTTAGCCCCTTTAGACGCCGCGCGGCTGGCGGGCCCGATCCAGGCGTCCTCAACGGGTTTTCGGACAGGAATTTCCAAGCTCAATCGGATCCGAGGATTGCTGTTATCGCTCGGACAAGAGCTGGAGAAACGCAATCTCAAGCTTGCGATCCGTCTCCACGGAGTTTATCACGACTGGGCATCTGAATGGGATTTGGGAGAGTTTGATTTTGTTACATTAGAGTTGCCGAATTCCGTTGTTCGCAAGTCTCTGCAAAACGGGCTTTATCATGTAGATCTTCGAAATAAATTTTGGCGCTCCCTGCTTCGCGCGCTTCGCGCGAAGTTGCCGAGGAGAGGCGCATTTGGTATCAATGAGTCCACCATACGTTATCCCCGCCACCGGCTTCTCTACGACGAATTAAAAAATCCGAATGGTAAACGCACCCAATACGTGAGGCTTGAAAATGAGGCGGTGTATAACCTTCGCGGGATGGGGTCACGCAAAAAAGTACTCCTGACGGGCCGAGAGGTCTTGAATAGGCTTCCTCCGGATTTGCGCGAGGAGTTTAATTGGAAGGGGATAGTCCATGTGAGGTCTGATCGCAATCCGTTCGGGGGAAAAAATCTCGTGCTCTTCAGGCCTCCTTCCGAGAGCGTTCAAGGACTTATGGAGAGCCTGAAACAGATTTTAATCGAAGAGTTTTCCTATCTGAAAGTGGAGGACGCTTATATTCTCGAAAGTTTGAACGTGCTGATCCTGGCCCCTGTCTTTATGGCTTACAACGATCAAGATCAGGTGGAAAGAATGCTTGAGCGGGTTCGACGATCTATTAGAGACGGGAGCGTGCCCGGCGATTCCGCCGCTCCCGGCGAGCTCAGACTTCTTCACGTGGGCGGGTACCTCCATAATGAGATTCTGCGGGCTTTTTTGCTCTGGGCGCCGATTGCGGCAGTTTCCGTATCGACCAGTTTTGACGCTCGTTTTCCGGAGGGCGGAAAATATCCCATTTTGCCAGGGTTTATCCATCAGATGGTGCGTTTGCTGGACAACGTGCGGCTTGTCGGCGATAAAGAAAGGGACATTCCCATCGAGGTCGATGTGACGGCTCCTGATCTCACGGAACTTATTCGGACGATCGTCCAGGAAAATAAAGATTATCTGGCCCGGCGTATTTTAATGGATGCCATTCAAGATGAAGCGCAACTTTCAGAAAGATGGATGAAAATAACCCTGGATTTGCTTAATCAATACGGCTCCCAAGCGCTGAAATATGAAGAGGAATTTGTGAATCAAATTTTAGCCGTACTGACACTGGACGATTTGCGAATGTTAAACGACGAATTGTCAAAGCATATGGTTTTCAAAACATCACCCCGCCTGATCCTTGAACACATTGTTGACCTGGGAATCATGGACATGGGCGAAATGAACATGCTTTATACAAACAGTCCGGCTGCTCCCGATCCGGATTTCATTACCGATACGCTTTGTCACACCAAGACGATCGCGGCTTTTGGAACGCGCACTGCATTTACATGGGGAACGCCCGCTCAAGCGAGGGCTTTTTTGTCTTCGTTATCCCCGACTAGCAGACTGACGTGGGGCGCCCAAAGGGTCTCTGTGCGCCGGGTTGTCAGCGAACTCGGTCGTTATGAAACCGATCCAAAGCATTATGTGGAAGTCCGGTTTAAAGAGCGGGAAGGAGGGTTCGTTCCAACGCAAATAGAGGTAAAACAATATCGCTATTTTACGCACAACGCCGCGAGGCTGGCGGGGGACATGCGCACGGTGATCTTTAATGAATTGATTCAAGCGGCTCTGGACGCCGCGGATGGCGGTGAAAGGATCCCGTTTATTGTTGTTTTGGGGTTACCCGCGTCCGGCAAGACGACATTGGTCCGAAAGCTGGTCGACTATCTTGCCGGACAAACGGTTGTTCTGAGGACCAATCAATTCCTGAAGAAAGTCCCTTTTCATCAACTGTGGCTGGCTTTTATTATCTCGTTCATTCCGTGGCTCTCCGACGAATGGGCTGTTTCCCGATTTCTGGACATTTTTTACGACAGAGGACGCGCACGGAAAGCCATTTCGGAGGTTGAAACGGACGGAAAACCGGTCATTATTGAAGGCACTTTTTCACACATCCTTTTTGGGCCGATGCCGGGAGCGGCCCGCGTGCTTGTCAAAATCAGCCTCGGGGCCGCCCGCCGGGCATTCAGGGACCGCGCCGCAAAAAATGGGAAAAGCCGTTGGGGCGCTTTTATTCGCTCCTTATTGGAAGTCCGTCTCCGCCTGGCCCGTTATCTGGAAAGAGAAGGCGGTTTTGAATACATTTTGGACAGGACTGGACCGGAACCCAGACTCGAAAGGATCTTTTTTGAGGCGCTCGGCGGATCTTCGGACGGAACGATCCGGGTGACTGATCTGAGCGGCTTCACGTACGTGCCCTTAAAGGCTCTCTCGCAAAAAGTTATTGTTAATCCCGCTGAGCGTTTTGGCGAAGGGATTCATTTTACCTATGACTCGGTCGGCGACCGCTTCAAAATTGAAAATCATTCTGGCGGAACGATGGGCATCCAGGGCGACGGGATTTTGCGGACGGGTGAAAAGGCGCAATGTTATGATGCGAAGGATTCTTACGGACTGCGATTTTATGCCCATCACCGGGGAAACCAGCTTGTCATCTACGACGCGCAGATGGAACTTTCGAGAAATCCCTTTTCCGCCGCGAGGCTGGCGGCAAGAGAAGATTTTATCGATATTCAAAATGCGATTCTTGAGGCCGAAAAGAAAAAAAAGTCCATTCGGGTATATCCCCGATATCAGAAACAAATTCAAGAAATTCTCAAGAGTAAGGATAGAGGTTTTATTTCCCTTCTGTTGGGATATTTACAAAAACCGATCGTTGAGCGCCAGCCAGAACTCGCAGGGCTTTTGGCAGAACACACAGGCACCGTGTCCATTTCAACCAGGCATCTTCTTCAGGACGTCGCTATTTTTCATTCGCAATCGGCGAATCAAACGCCGCCGGCTGTTTTGCCTCCCAGTAAACCCAGTCGTCCCGCTCCCGGCCCAGGCGCAGGTTCCGCTTGGCGTGGAAGCGCTCTTTTTTTGAAAGATCCTAATGCGGAAAACGCGGAAGCCGCCAACCGCCTTGTCCGACAAGCTGCAAGAAGAAAGAAGCCCGGCTCGCGGCCGATCGGTTCGAGGCTGGCGGAGTTTTTTAAGGAAATTGCGCATGCCCACCAGACCAGGAAAGAAGGGATTCTTCCGGTGGCCATTGGGAATCAGTCAGCGCTTTATCGTTATAAAAAATTTGGCCGAGCCGCGGTGATATTCCCAGTAGGCCGCTGGACGCCGTTTGTGATTTTGGACACGAAGGCCGGAAGGGTTTTGAGCAGGGAGGGCGCGGATCGCCTTGTTGGGCGGGTGAACGCGAGAGTTTTGGAAAAGGCCTCCGCCGTTGCGAAATCAAATCGCCTTAAAATTTACCGTCTTCAGGGACTTTCACCCGAGATGGCCGAGGCGTTTACCGCGGCCTTCAAAAAAAATCATGCCGCTGACGGCGTTTTCTTGAAAGGCGACCAAGCGCTTTCGCGCGATCTTGAGGAAAAAGTCACGCGCGGCGAGGCGATAGTGGTTAATTTGATGGGAATGGACGAGAACACAAAACCGGCGGATCTAAAAAAGCTTGAAGGACGGCTCGTGCCGTTTCGGCGGTTGGAGGAGGGTGATGTTCCTGCCGCCGAAGCGATCATGGCTATCGCGCGCGCGGTGGGGGACGCGCGGCGCGAGGATGCCGGCGCCTTGAGCGCGGCGTGGAAGGAGCTGTCGGGTCTCAGGGTGCCGCCCGAGGTGTTGTGGAGAATCATCAATCGCCAGGCGCTTTTACCGGTCATTCTCCGGCACTTGCTGGCGCCGGTCGTATCTCTACGCGCTCAAATCGAACAAAAAGCGCTCACCCGTGGGCAAACCCTTTTGGCCGCTTGACAAATCCCAATTTGTATATTATAGTAATATACATATGGAGATCCCTCTGATCGATTTTTCCAAGATAACCGGTTTTGAATGGGACGCCGGAAACAAGAGGAAAAATTGGCTGAGGCGCCGCGTCGAGGATTGGGAGTGCGAAGGGGTGTTTTTTGGCCGGCCGCTTTTGATTTATCCCGATGAGCGGCACTCCCAGAAAGAGACGCGTTATTTTGCGCTGGGAATGACACAGGCCGGAAGACAACTTTTTTTGTCATTCACCATACGCGGTGATCGGCTGAGAGTCATATCCGCCCGCGGCCAGAATCGAAAGGAGAGAAGAGTTTATGAGAAAAGGTAATAAAGAGCGGTTAAAGGCAATTCCCAAGTTCAGAAGTCAATCCGAAGAGAGACGCTTCTGGGGCAAGCATGATTCCGTTCATTACATCGACTGGCAAAAGGCAGTCCTTAATCCGGCCTTTCCCGAACTAAAACCTTCGACGCATACGGTTTCGCTTCGCCTGTCCGATTCACTTCTCAACGAGATCAAACGCCTTGCTCATCAACAGGATGTTCCTTATCAGTCGCTGATGAAAATATTTCTCGCCGAGAAGATCAGAGAAGTTTCCGCCTAGATTGCTTCACCCACGCTG
>JACQQX010000053.1 GCA_016206805.1 Candidatus Omnitrophota bacterium | reverse complement strand
CGCCACACCTTTAGTTTTAGATTCATAAACAACCCCTACTAATAATGAAAAATTAAAAATGCAAAATGTAAAATATTGTGTCGCTGACGCGATCTGTATAAATGTCTCGAAGAGACTCCGTATTTTGCATTTTTCATTTTACACTTTGCATTTTATTTATAGCTTCTCTCCGCGGGTTTGACGTTCTCAAATTTTAATTCCTCTTTATGCAGCTCGGGCGACTTTTGCGTGCCTTTGTATTCCCACGCCGCGACGTAACTAAAATTTTTATCGTCCCGCTTGGCTTCTCCGTCAGGCGTTTGAAATTCCTCACGGAAATGCCCGCCACAGGATTCCTGGCGATGCAGCGCGTCGAAGCAAAGCAGTTCAGCGAACTCCAGAAAGTCCGCGACGCGGCCGGCGCGCTCCAACGCCTGATTCAATTCCTCGCCCGAGCCCAGAACGTTCACATCGCGCCAAAACTCCTCCCGCAGCTCGGGAACGCGCTCCAAAGCTCGCTTGAGCCCCGCCTCATTGCGGGCCATCCCGCATTCATTCCACATGATTTCACCCAGTTTCCGGTGAAAGGTTTCCGCCGTGCGCTTGCCTTTCACCGATAAAAGCGTTTGGATCTTTTCACGCGCGGCGTTTTCCTCGCGCTTGAATTCCTCATGACCGGCCGTCGCCTTGCTTTTTCCGGCGTGGGCCAAATAGTCCCCTATCGTATAAGGCAAAATAAAATACCCGTCCGCCAGCCCCTGCATCAAAGCGCTCGCGCCCAAACGGTTGGCGCCATGGTCCGAAAAATTAGCCTCGCCGATCACATGCAGCCCAGGAAGATTGCTCATCAGATTATAATCCACCCACAGCCCGCCCATCGTGTAATGAAGCGCCGGATAAATCCGCATCGGCATGTGATAGGGGTTTTCTCCGGTGATCCTCTCGTACATATCCAGCAGATTGCCGTAACGCTCCCGAATCACTTCTTCATCAAGCCGTTTGATCGCGTCCGAAAAATCAAGATAAACACCGCGCCCAAACTCGCCCACGCCGCGGCCTTCGTCACAAACTTCTTTGGCGCTTCGCGAAGCGATGTCCCGCGGCGCGAGATTGCCAAAGCCGGGGTATTTTCTTTCCAAATAATAATCCCGTTCGTTTTCAGCGATTTCCGATGGCGGCCTTTTATCCCCTTTTTTCTTAGGCACCCAAATCCGGCCGTCATTGCGCAGCGATTCGGACATCAAAGTGAGTTTGGATTGATACTCACCGGAAACCGGGATACAGGTGGGATGGATTTGCGTATAACAAGGGTTGGCAAAATAAGCGCCTTTTTTATAAGCGCGGTAAATCGCCGTGACGTTGCAGCCGATGGCATTGGTGGAAAGATAAAAAACATTGGAATAGCCGCCGGTAGCCAAAACCACCGCGTCGGCCGCGTGGGAGTAAATGGCGCCGCTCACCAAGTCCCGGACAACAATGCCCGACGCGCGACCCTCAACAACCACCAGCTCCAGCATCTCAGTCCGCGTGAACATTTTCACCCGACCCAGGCTGATTTGCCGCGAAAGCGCCTGAGTCGCTCCCAACAAAAGCTGCTGCCCGGTCTGGCCGCGGGCGTAAAACGTGCGCGAGACTTGAGCGCCGCCAAAAGAGCGGTTGGCCAGTCCCCCGCCGTATTCCCGCGCGAAAGGAACGCCCTGCGCCACGCATTGATCGATAATGGAATTACTGACTTGAGCCAAACGATAAACGTTGGCCTCGCGGGCGCGGAAGTCACCGCCCTTCAGCGTGTCATAAAAAAGACGTTGAACGCTGTCCCCGTCATTGGGATAATTTTTGGCCGCGTTGATGCCTCCCTGAGCCGCTATCGAATGGGCGCGTCTGGGACTGTCCTGAAAACAGAAACATTTGACGTTATAACCCAGCTCCGCCAGTGACGCGGCCGCGGAAGCTCCCGCCAGACCCGACCCCACAACGATGATGTCGTATTTGCGTTTATTGGCGGGACTCATGAGCTTGAGATCAAAACGATGCTTGTCCCATTTATTTTCGAGGGGCCCTGAGGGAATTTTGGAATCAAACGCCATGGATGAACCCCAGCAAAATAGCTACCGGCACCGCGCTATTGCCGACAAAAATGAAAATGGCCAGAGCAATCCCGGCTCGCCCCGCGCGCTTTCGCGCTTCCTCGGAAGGCAAAAGCCCCAGTGATTGCAAAAAACTCGAAGCGCCATGACAAAGATGAATAGCCAGAAAAAACATGGCGATGATATAAAAACCCGAAATCCAAATATTTTGATAGCTACGCACTACCATGGAATACACATCAATGCGCCCCATGTCGTCCTGCAGATGAAAAAGATCGGGATTGGTCACGCCAAACGTGAAATGTAAAAGATGATAAATCACGAAGAATAAAAGCAAAAGGCCTGTGATCACCATGGTCAGCGAGGCGCGGGAAGCCTGCACCGACTTTTTTTGAACATAAGGAATGGGGCGTGCTTTTCGATTTTCATTGGCCAGTTGAAGGGAGAGAACAATATGGATGACAAATGCCGTCAACAAAACCGCGCGGGCCGGCCAAAGCAAAAGCGGCCAGTCATGCAAATGCCTGGCATAATCGTTCAAAGCGTCTGGACCCAGAAAGATCTGCCAATTTCCCAGCATATGCACGATCACATAGCCCAATAAAACAAGACCCGTAACCGCCACAACCGCCTTCCGGCCGATGGACGATTTAAACTTATCGGAAAAACACATGAGAGCCACTATACCACAACCGGTTTATAGAAAACAATTTGCGTATCCCCATAAGCCTTGATTTTGACGCTTTTAAATTTCCCGATCCGCGAAAGAGGCTTTTCTCTCTGACCGCATTCGGCAATCACGATGGTTGCTTCATGAAAAAGCGGCGTTTTGGAAAGTGTGGCCAGCGTTTTTTCAGTCCAACCCTCGTTATAAGGCGGGTCCAGGAAAATAAAATCAAAATACTCGTTCAAGCGCCCTAGCGCCTGCACGGCGTCCGCGGCGATAATGCGCGAGCGGTCCAAAAGCCCCAGCGCCTCCAAGTTTTCACGGATTTGCCGAGCCTGATTTTTTTCTTTTTCAATAAAAACGGCCTGGGCCGCGCCGCGCGACAACGCCTCGATTCCCAAAGCGCCCGTGCCGCTAAAAAGATCGAGCACATTTTTTCCCTCCATCTGCCCTTGCAAAACATCAAAGATGGCCTTACGGGTTTTCTCCGAGGTGGGGCGCAAATGCGGATTAGGCTTAAAACCAATGACTCTTCCTTTTAAAGCGCCGGCAACTATTTTCATGATTTAAGCAATAACCCCCGCTTTCAATTCGTTTAGATTGAACTTTTCGTTCAAAATTTTTCTCAAAGCCCGGTGCTCGGCCATGCGCAGCCCCGCGTCCTTTTCAATCAGCCGCTCCGCCTCCGCTTTTGCCAATTCCAAAACCTCCAAGTCCTTGGCCATATCCGCGATGCGCAGTTCCGGAACGCCGTGCTGCCTGGCCCCAACGATTTCTCCGGCGCCTCTCAAAGCCAAATCTTTCTCCGCGATATCGAAACCACTCTCCATGGCTTCAAAAGCCCGGAGACGGTCAACGGATTCGGGCATGTCGGTTTTTGAAAAGAGAAAACAAAAAGACTCGTTGCCGCCCCGCCCCACCCTTCCGCGCAGCTGATGGAGCTGCGCCAGGCCAAACCGGTCCGCGTCTTCGATGATCATCGCCGTCGCGTTGGGCACATCCACCCCCACCTCTATCACAACGGTCGAAACCAGAATTTCAGTCTTTCTGTCTTTAAAATCCCGCATGGCTTTTTGCTTCTCAACACTTTTCATGCGCCCATGCAAAACGCCCACCTGACGATGCGAAAAAATCCTGGAAAAACTCTCAAATACCGATAAAACTCCTTTCACAGAAGTCATGTCACGACCTTCAATGGCCGGGCAAACCACATAAGCCTGCCTTCCCTGACCGATCAGATCGTCCATGAAGCGATAAATCTCCATTCGTTTTTCTTCCGTGACCCATAACGTTTGGATCGGCTGCCGGCCGGCGGGCCTATCCGTCATTACGGAAATATCCAGATCTCCGTAAAGCGTCAGCGCCAGCGTCCGCGGAATGGGCGTGGCGGTCATCAACAACAAATGCGCGTCCGCCTCGCCCTTGTCCTTCAAGGCCGCCCGCTGAAAAACTCCAAACTTATGCTGCTCATCCACCACGGCCAACCCCAGCTTTTTAAACCGCACGTCTTTTTGAATCAGCGCATGCGTGCCGATAGCCACCTGGATCTCGCCTCGGATCAGCGCCTCCATCACCCGCTTTTTCTCCCGGGGCTCCAGGCTTTGTCCCAAGTACCCGCAAGAGATTCCCATCGGCCGCAAAAGTGAGCTCAGATTAAAATAATGCTGCTGCGCCAGCACTTCGGTGGGCGCCATCAAGGCCCCCTGGAAACCGTTTGACGCTGTAAATAGTAACGCCGCGGCCGCCACAACCGTTTTCCCGCTGCCCACGTCCCCTTGCACCAAACGCCGCATGGGAAGCGGTTTTTTCATATCCTGGACAATATCGTCGATGGCCGTTTCTTGGCCGCGCGTCAACGAAAACTCCAGGCTTTCGGTCAGCTCTTTTATCTGGCTCTCGCCATCGCGATGGGAAAGCGACTCCACCCTTCCTCTCCATTGCCGGCGGCGGATCTGGATCAAAAGCTCAAAAATAAAAAACTCGTCAAAAACAAGCCGGCGGCGTGCTTTGTCAAGATCATGAAAAGATTCAGGGAAATGAATATTTTTAAAAGCAAATCGGCTGTCCTTCAAATCAAGCCGTTTTTTAAGGGACGCCGGCAGCGGATCGGTCGTCCGAATTCCAAACTCTTCAATAACACGCCAGGCTAGTTGTCGGACGGCCTTTTGACTCAAGTCTTCCGTCAAGGGATAGACCGGCACGATCCGGCCAAAATGAACGGTCTGGCTAACGGCGTCATTCTCAAGGACTTCATATTCGGGATGAATCATTTGGGCATGCCGGCCCTCTTTCTCGGCTTTGCCATAAACGATCAGCGTCGCGTGCGGCAAGATGGCTTTAGAAAGCCAGGGCTGATTAAACCAGGCGGCAAAAAGCATTTTCTTCCCGTCGGACAAAACCACTCGGAATATCCAATTCCCGGGACGGCGAATCATTCCGCGGCTTTGAACCTGGGCCTTCACACATTCTTTCTCTTCCGCGAAGGCGATATCCGAGACGGTTTTGACTTGGCTTCTATTCTCATACCGCCGGGGGAAGAAATAAAAGACATCCCCCACAGCTTCAAGCCCCAGCCGCCTCAAAATCTGATGCCGCTGGGGCCCCACGCCCTTCATGTATTGCAGGGAAGTAGAAAGATTGACAGATGGCTTGATCATTTATCTAAATAGATCCGAATGAGTGCCCGTCCGGACAAAATAAATCTCCCATGGAGTTTCTTTATAAATTAAAAGCCAATCAGGCTCAAGATGGCATTCGCGATAGTCGACAAAGTTGCCGCGAAGTGAATGGTCTTTGAGTTTGCCAGGAAGGACTTGGCCTTCTATGAGAAGGTCGATGGCTATTTTTAATTTATGGATGTCCTTGCCTCTTTTCTTGGCAAGTCTTACATCTTTTTGAAATTGCCGCATATAAACCGGCGCTTTCAAGGATTATATTCCGAGCTTTTTAAAGAGGTCCTTGTTATTCGCCGCTCTGATACCTTTTTCATTCTCCACATCTTTCATCGCTTTTAATGTGGTTTTATTGGGAAGGGAAATATCAAACGGTATCCCTTTCTTCAAAGTGACTTGCTTGAAGAATAAGTTAATTGCTTCCGAACATGACAGGCCGAGTTGATGGAATATTTTGTTCACTTCCGCCTTCAAACCAGCTTCCGTTCTTGCCCGAATCATCGCTGTTTTGGCCATAACGCCTCCTGCTTGATGAATAAAGTGTACCTCATTTGGGATACAAATTCAAGCCTTGCAATATCAAAAGTGACATGCTATATTCTCACACTATGTCACGCGTATGCTACTTCACAGGCAAGAAGCCGCACTCCGGCAAGAAGATCACCCGGCGTGGTATTGCCAAGCGCTCAGGCGGTATCGGCTTAAAAACCACCGGTATCACCACCCGGCGCTTTCTCCCCAACCTTCAAACCGTCAAAATCATTGAAAATGGGACGGTCAAAAGGGTCCGCGTCGCCGCGCGCTACTTGAAAAGCGGCAAGGTCCAAAAAGCTCCCAAACGCGCTTGGACCTCTCAGGCGGTCAAATCCAATCCGCCAGCTCAAGCTCAATAGAAAAAATCCCGTTCCAATCTTTTAAAGTCGGCTGATAAACAATCGCCAGCTCTTCCTGTCGTCCGGCATTTTTCCAGCGTTGGTACGCTCTAAACGCCACCGCTTCACAAGTCGTTTTTCCCGATTTGTCCACCACTCGACAAACCAGCGTATCTTTACCGCGCTTCTGAACCCCGCCGCTGACCCGCACTTCCCGTGACAGAAAAAGCGGCTTGGGATTTCCCGGCCCAAAAGGCGCCAGGCGCTCCAAATCCCTCAAAAGCGGCACGCCCAGTTCCGCCAAAGGAATCTCAGCCTCGATGCCCAAGTCCGGCTGGGCATCCAACGCTTTCATGGTCAGCGCCTCTCGGTTCAGCCGCTGACGAAAAAGCGGCAGGTTCTCTTCGCGGATAGAAAGTCCTAACGCCTGCGCATGCCCTCCAAAAGTCTCCAAAAGGTCCTCGCAGCGGTTGACACAGTCAAAAAGAGAGAATAAAGACACCGATCGGCCCGACCCCTTCCCCAAACCATTTTTCAGGGAAATAACAATGGACGGCTTTTTGTAGCGCTCCACAAGCCGTGCCGCCACAATACCCAGAACCCCCTCATGCCAGTCAGGGCTATGCACCACGAGAATTCGATTTTGACCGGCCGGATCCATGCTGTCCACATGCGAAGAGGCTTCCTGAAAAGCTTCCGCTTCCACTTCCTGCCGCCGACGATTGCCTTCATCCAAAAGCTCAGCCAGCCGCTGGGCCTCCGACCCATCGCTTGTGGTCAAAAGTTGATAAGCATGCTCCGGCGAACTCATGCGCCCGGAAGCGTTGATGCGCGGCCCCAAACCAAAAGCGATATCCCGATAAGTGGGGTAACGTTTGGAAATCCGCGCCACCCGCATCAGGGCTTTTAATCCCGGCCGGCGCGTGGCCGCCAAAATCGGCAGCCCTTGTTTCAATAAAATGCGGTTATCTCCTTTAAGCGGCGCCAGATCCGCGATAGTTCCCAACACCACTAAATCCAGATATTCACGCACCGCTTCTAAACTTCCCGAAAGCGCCCAACCCAGCTTAAACGCCAGGCCGCAGGCCGCAAGATTAGGATCGCCTGTTTTATCGCCGGCACAAGCGCTGACAATGGCATAAGCCGGCGGCAATTCATGCTTGGGCGTGTGATGGTCCACGACAATCACGTCCACCCCCTGATCCTGTAAAAAACGGATGGCGTCGGTCCCGGTAATTCCATTATCCACTGTAATTACAAGTCTAAAACCTTTTTCCAAAAGCCGTGCCAGAGACTCAATATTGAGTCCATAGCCCTCATCAATCCGGTGCGGAATATAGGCTTGAGCATCAGCGCCCATTTTTTTTAAAATGGGACAAAGAATGGCGCTGGCCGTCACCCCATCGACATCATAATCGCCATAGACTAATATTTTTTCTCCTGCGGCAATAGCCGCGCGTATGCGCTCAACCGCCTTGCGCATGTCCGAAAAAGCAAAAGGATTTTCCAGATATTCCAGGGAAGGATGGAGAAAGGATTGGATTTTGGAAGAGGTGTCAAAACCGCGGCGCAGAAGGATTTCCGCGATGGCCGGATGCAGATTGAACTCGGATGCCATTCCCGCGGCTTCGGGAACGCGGGGGCGCAGCACCCAGTGCTTTTTTATTGTTTTCTGGCCCCGCGCCAATCCACCAGAACCGGTGCGGCGATATAAACCGTGGAATAGGTGCCGCTGATCAAACCCACCAGCATCGTGAACGCGAAGTCGTTAATGACTTCTCCGCCGTAAAAATAAAGCGCCGCCACCACCATGAAAACCGTAAAACTCGTGAGAATGGTGCGCGAAAGCGTCTGATTAACGCTGGTATTGATAGTCTGCTCGAAACTTTCCTTGACGCCCATCCGGCGGCGCTCCCGGATACGGTCAAAAATAACCACCGTATCGTTAATCGAATAGCCCAGGATCGTCAACACCGCCGCCAAGACCGGTATGGAAAGCTCTCGCCCGCTCAAAGCGACGGCCCCGATGGCGATAAGGCCGTCATGCAGCAGCGACAAGATGGCGCCAAACGCGAATTTAAAATCAAAACGATACACCACATAGGCCCAGATCCCCAGAAGCGAGAACACGAAGGCCCACAACGCCTTGGTTTTCATTTCTTTCCCCACCACAGGGCCGATGCTGTCCAGACGAACCAGCTCAAAACGATTGTCCGGAAAATCCTTTCGAAGCGCCTGGCCGATCACATTTTCTGAGCCCTGGCCGGACCGGATAATAAATTCATTGGCCTGGCCAACCCGCTGAATGGTGGCCGTTCCATGCCCCACCGCCGTCAGCGAATTTCTCAATGCCTCCACGGCGACCGGTTTCTCAAAACGGTACTCTTGCATGGCTCCGCCGGTGAATTCCACGCCGAACAGTTTTTCACCGCGCTTCACAAAAAAGAACGCGCCTATCAAAATAGCCGCCAATGACGCCGCGTAACAAAACTTTCTCAGCTTCAGATAATCAATGGTCGGCACTTTGGGAAGAATGTGCAGCATCTTGAGATCTTTTAAGCCGCCCTTATGAAGCAAAAGATCAAAAATAGCGCGTGTCACAAAAATACCGGTAAACATGCTGGCCAGAATACCCACCGCCAGCGTCAGCGCGAAACCTTTTACCGGACCGCTGCCCATGTAATACAAAATAGCGGCCGTGATCAGCGTCGTCAGGTTGGAGTCCAAAATGGTTGAAAACGCTTTTTTATACCCCGCCAAAATAGCGGCCGACAAAGGTTTGCCCAGCGCTTTTTCTTCGCGTAAACGCTCAAAAATAAGCACATTGGTGTCCACCGCCATACCGATGGTCAGCACCGCGCCGGCGATGCCCGGCAAAGTCAGCGTCGCGCCAAAATAACTCAAGGCCGCCAAAATGATCAAAATATTGAGCGCCAACGCGAGGTTGGCGACAATGCCGCCAAAAAGATAATAGGCCGCCATAAACGCCACGACGGCCGCAAAACCAACTACAGACGCGCGAATGCCGGTTTCCACCGAGTCCTTGCCAAGGCTGGGCCCCACATTCCGTTCTTCTTCGATCACAATAGGCGCCGGCAAAGCGCCCGCTCGAAGGGCAATGGAAAGATCGCTGGCCTGCTCCAGAGAAAAATGTCCGGTGATTTGCGCGTTCCCGGAAGGAATGCGCTCATTGATCACAGGCGCCGACTGGACCTTGCCGTCCAAAACAATGGCCAGCCTCTTTCCGACATTCGCGCCGGTAATATCCGAAAAAATCCTGGCGCCTTCCGAGTTAAAAGACATGGTGACAACCGGCTCATTGAACTGGGATTCAAAATTAACCGCGGCATCCGTGATGGACTTTCCGGTCAAAACCGCGTCTTTTTCCAGCAGCAGGCTTCCCCCCTCTTCAGAAGGATGGAGCTGGTAACCTTCAGGGACAGCGCCGGCCAAAGCTTCTTTTAAAGCGACCTCGTCATCCGATACGATTTTAAATTCCAAAAGCGCGGTCTTGCCGATCAGCGCCAGCGCGCGCTCGCGATCCTGGACTCCCGGCAGCTGGAGAATAATCCTATCCTCGCCCTCTCTTTGAATGGAGGGCTCGGAAACCCCGAACTGGTCAATGCGGTTACGGATGATTTCCATCGCGCGCACCGCGGCGTCTTCCCGGTACCGCGGATCAATACTAGAGGTATCCACGCGCAGCACCAAATGCATGCCGCCCTGCAAATCCAGCCCCAGCTTGATCTTGCCTTCTTTGGGACCGGCGCCGTCCGGGTCAAATGGAGGGATGGCGTAGTAAAGACAGCTGCCGACGATGAGCGCGATCAGCGGCAGGCGCCACTTGAGGCTTTGGGTGGACATTACTGAGGTTTCCTTAGTGAGTTCGGCTTTTTAAAACCTGTTGAATCGAGCCTTTATCCATCTCGATTTTGACATTGTCGGCGATCCGCACGATAACCGTTTTCTCGTTCACAGCCACGATCGTTCCGTAGATTCCGCCGGAGGTGACGATTTCGTCATTTTTGTCGAGCTTGCCCAGCATCTGGGCATGCTCTTTTTGTTTTTTCTGCTGGGGGCGAATCAAAAGAAAGTAGAAAATCGTGAAAAGAATCAGTAAGGGAACGAACTGAAGAATGGGACTGGGTTCTGTCAAGCGACCTCTCCTTGTTTTCGAAAATCTCTTTCAAAATCCCGCCGGAACTCAGAAAAACGGTTTTCTTCGATGGACCGGCGCATCGACTCGAGCAATTGTATAAAAAATGTCAGGTTATGTAAAGAAGCAAGTCGGCCCGCCAGGTGCTCCTGGGCGTTAAAAAGATGCCGGATGTAGGAACGCGTGTAGGTGCGGCATGGATAACAGGGGCAACCTTCTTCGATAGGCCTAAAATCCCGTGTATAAGACGCCCCCCGCATCAGGAGCTTGCCGTGCCGGGTGAAAACCGTGGCGTTCCGGCCATTGCGCGTAGGCACCACACAATCAAACATATCCACTCCCAGCGAAACCGCCTCGAACAAATCTTCCACCAGCCCCACTCCCATGAGATAACGAGGCTTGTCCTCGGGCAGCAGCGATGTGGTGGCCTCGAGCATTTCGTACATCAAATGGGTTGGTTCGCCAACACTTAACCCCCCGATGGAATATCCGGGAAAATCGATTTCCATCAGCGCCTCGGCGGATCGCTTGCGGAGGTCGGCATAAACCCCGCCCTGGACAATTCCGAATAAAATATTGTTTTTCCCGTTTTCGGCTTCCGTCCAGGCTTTTTTGGATCGTTTAGCCCATTCATGCGTGAGCGCGAGCGACTTTTCGACCTCCGTTTTCTCCGAAGGATGCTTTAAGCATTCGTCCAGCGGCATAAAAATATCGCTTCCAAATGTCAGCTGGATGCGCACCACATCCTCCGGGGTCAGGAAATGTTTCAGCCCATCGATATGCGACTGAAATTCAACGCCTTCTTTTCTAACCTTGTTCAACTTGGAAAGGCTGAAAATCTGGAACCCTCCCGAATCCGTGAGAATCGGCTTCGACCATGACATGAAACGATGAAGTCCGCCGGCCTCGCCAATCAAGCTCTCGCCCGGCCTTAAAAAAAGATGATAGGTGTTGGCCAAAACCACCTGCGCGCCGGCATCCAGGAGTTCCTGATTGGAAATCGTCTTAACCGTCGCCTGAGTGCCCACCGGCATAAACACCGGCGTGCGAATTTCCCCATGCGCTGTTCGCAAAACACCCGTCCGCGCCCGAGTACGTAAATCTTTATGGGAAATCTTGAAAAGACTCATAACTTTAAGCACGAAATCCGAAGCACGAAAT
>JACQQX010000004.1 GCA_016206805.1 Candidatus Omnitrophota bacterium | reverse complement strand
CAAGGTTATCAGCCGGCCCGATAAGCCGGCCCCTAAAAGCACTAAAAGCTGTTGTTAATTCGAAAATAAGCCTTACTAATAGGAGAACTGATGAAACACTTAAAAGCGTTGTTTGTTCTCGCGCTGGCTCTGGGCTTCGCGGCCCCGGCCTTTGCTGAGACACAAAACGTTAAAATCAGCGGAGCCTTGGGCGTTTACGCCTTTGCCCGCAATAACTACGACTTGGCTGATGGGAACGATGTCGCGGCCGATCCGGTCGGCGGAGCATTTCCCGCCAGCGGAACCCTGCTTCACCGTTCGGATGGCGATGAGTTCATCATGTCTCAGACCAATCTTGACGTGGCGGCGGACCTGACTGACGGCGTTTCCGTTTTGGTGGGTCTGGCCAATGAGAGGGACTGGAATGCCGATACGTTTGGCACAGCCGGTACGGCTCAGACGGGCGCTGAAAATGCGGCCGAAGAGTTCGACATTCTCCTCGATCAAGCCTATGTTCAGATGAAGGAGATTTTCTATTCTCCTCTCACGCTGAAGATCGGTCGCCAGGATATCTGGCTGGGTCGCGGATTTGTTGTCGGCAACAACTCAACCCAGTGGGACAACTCCACCGCCCTCGAAGCCAATGAGTATTCCACTCAAACCGCTTTCGACGCTCTTCGGGCGACTCTGGACTTCAGCCCCTGGACAGTCGATGTCGTCTATTCCAAGATCGAGGAAAATGCCCATGGTCCGGAAGATGACAGAGATCTCTGGGTTGCTTACACCAACTATAAATTCGCCGAATACAACGCCGTCGCCGATCTTTATTTTGTCGGTGACATCGATCGTTCCGGACCCAATGCCTCAGGGGCTGCGGGTACTTCGACGGACACCACGTTCACTTATGGTGCGCGCGGCCAGTTCGATCCTATCTCACAGATGACGTTGGGCGGTGAAATTGCCATTCAAACGGGTGATTACCGTGGCATAGCCACTTCCGCCGAGCGTAATCGTGACGCATGGGCGCTGAATTTGTTCGGCACCTATCGCTTTGACAGCGAGTGGAAGCCCGAAGCGACTCTCGAGTATGTGTCTTTCTCGGGTGAGTCCGAACTGAATTCAACCGGAGATTATGGCGCGTGGAATGGTCTTTATCGCGGCAAGTTCTGGACGGCTTACTCCGATTTTCGTGAGTATGTTTACCAGACGGCTGACGCCAACGACCAGCCCGCTTCGACGAACATGAATATGATTCAGATCAAGGGTTCGTTGAAACCTGCTGATGATCTTTGGACGGAACTTGCGCTGGCTTATGTGCGCAATGACGAGTCCATTGCTTCCGCAGCCAAAGAAATCGGTTGGGAAATTGATTTTCAAGCCGTGTATAACTACACGGAAGATGTAACCTTCGGACTGGTCGCCGGATGGTTTATGCCCGGCGATTATTATAGCAATACCGTTGATGACACCGCGACGGACATTGTCACTTCCGTTAAGGTCGCATTCTAAGAAACACAGACGACAGAAGTCAGTAGAGACAGTAGTCAGGTAAGAAAAAACCCCCTGGAGCGAAAGCTCCAGGGGGTTTTGTCGTGGGTCGTGAGTCGTCGGGGATGAGCAAGCCGGGCCTGCTCACGACTCACCCCTCACGACCCACGACTAATTTAGTCCTTGCGGCGGCCGGCGATGAAGTCTTGGGTGAGTTTTCTGGCTTGGGAGTCGCTGTACTGTTTGGGCGGGTGCTTCATGAGATACGAAGATACCGAGTAAAGAGGGCCTTTGATCCTGCGCTCACGCGCCAATTTTAAACAGCGAATGGCGTCGATCGCGACACCGGCGCTATTGGGCGAATCCTCCACCGAAAGCCGGATTTCCATGTGCAGCGGGACATTGGCGAAGCCGCGACCTTCGATACGGATGAAAGCGACCTTGTTGTCATTCTGCCAGGGAACGTAGTCGCTGGGACCGATATGGATATTTTCGGCATCCAGGCGCTCCACCAGCTGAGATTGAACCGCTTCTGTCTTTGAAATCTTTTTATGCTGCAGCCGGGAGCGGTTGAGCATGTTGAGAAAGTCGGTGTTGCCGCCGGTATTGAGCTGATAGGTCCGGTCGATTTTGACGCCGCGGTCTTCGCAGAGTTTGGCCAATGTGCGATGGACAATGGTGGCTCCGACCTGAGACTTCACATCATCGCCGATAACCGGGATCCCCCGGTCGGCAAAGCGCTTGGCCCACTTTCCATCAGAAACAATAAATACCGGCATGCAATTGATGAAACTCACCCCGGCTTTGAGGCAGGCCTCCGCGTAAAACTCGGTGGCCTTGGTGGATCCCACCGGCAAATAATTGATGCAAACTTCAGCCCCCGTTTTCTTCAAGACTTCCGCCACATTCACGGGCTTGGCCCCGGAGGGGATAAAGCGTCTTTCATCGGGATAGTCTTTCATGTGCTCGGAAATGCCGTCATGAATCTCACCCATTTGCACGAGGGTGTCGGGCCCGGGCAGGTGATTGGTGATCAGCTGGGTGCAATTGGGAAGCTGAAAGATCGCTTTTTTGACGGGGAGGCCGACTTTTCTTTTATCGACGTCAAAAGCGGCGACGATTTCGATGTCCTGCGGACGGTAGCCGCCAATTTCATAATTCATCAGGCCGAGAGCGTCTTTGGCGGCCTTTTCATTGCGGCGGTAGAACTCAATTCCTTGAATCAACGAGCTCGCGCAATTTCCGACACCGACAATCGCGACTTTAATTTTTTTCATAGACCGTCAGTATAATGAAGCGGCAACATTCTTGTCAACTTTCTTTTCAAAGCAAGAGGCGTCTGTTATAATCAAAACCTTATGGAAAAAACAAATCCTAAAATTAGCCCTAAAAAGCCCGCGCCGGAATGGTTTCCGGGCCCTATTTTCCTGTGGATTTTCATTTTCTTGAGTATTTTTTACTTCGCGCGGCTGGGTTCGATGCCGCTCGAGCGGCAGAGCAAGCAGCTGGCTTACGGGGAATTTTATTCGATGCTCGAAGCGAACCCCCAAACTCCGACGCTTCAAAATGGCGCGCGCATCGCCGATGAAGTCAGCGGGGATCTGGTCTCGGGAGAGAAGTATCGCGTTGTCGTCCCGTTGAATGACCAGGACTTGGAGCGCCTTTTAAGGAAGAACCTTCCTCAATATGAAATCAAGCCGGAGCGCACCTTCTGGACGCAGCTTTTGTACGCGATCATCGGTCCGCTTCTTTTTGTGGGACTTTTCTGGTTTTTACTTTACCGGGGCGGAGGGGCCGGCGGCGGCGGGAGGCTCATGGCTTTTGGCAAGTCCCGCGCCCGTATCAGCGCTTCCCGCGTGACCTTTCAGGATGTGGCCGGCGTCGAAGAGGCCAAGGAAGAGTTGCGCGAAATCATTGATTTCTTGAAAGACCCTAAAAAGTTTCAGCGTCTTGGCGGAAAGATTCCCAAAGGCGTTTTGTTGATGGGTCCTCCCGGGACCGGCAAAACACTTTTAGCCAAAGCCGTGAGTGGCGAGGCCGATGTTCCTTTTTTCAGTATTTCGGGTTCGGATTTTGTCGAGATGTTTGTCGGAGTCGGCGCGTCGCGCGTGCGGGATTTATTTGAACAGGCCAAAAAAAGCGCCAAACAAACCGGCCGCGGCTGCATCATTTTCATCGACGAAATCGACGCGGTGGGACGGCAGCGCTTCGCGGGGATCGGCGGCGGTCATGATGAGCGCGAGCAAACCTTAAATGCCCTTTTGGTGGAAATGGACGGATTCAACACCCATGAAGGCGTTATTCTCGTGGCGGCCACCAACCGGCCGGATGTGCTGGATCCCGCGCTTTTAAGGCCGGGGCGTTTTGACCGTCAAATCGTCATTGATCGGCCCGATCTAAACGGCCGCGAAGAAATTTTAAAAGTGCACACCAAGAACATCAAGCTTTTAAGCAGCGTCGATTTAAAAGCCATTGCCCGCCAAACACCCGGTTTTTCCGGAGCGGATATCGCCAATCTGGCCAACGAAGCCGCGCTCTTGGCCGCGCGCAATAACAAAGAAGGCGTCGGGATGGCGGAACTGCAGGCCTCTATTGAGCGCGTGATGGCCGGGCCCGAGCGCAAAAGCCGCCTTATTTCCGACAAGGAAAAAACAATTGTTTCCTATCATGAATCAGGCCATACGCTGCTGGCCCTTTTGGTGCCTGGCACCGATCCTCTCCATAAAGTGTCGATTATTCCGCGCGGGACGGCGGCCTTGGGTTACACGATGCAGGTGCCGCTCGAAGACCGGTATTTGACTTCGCGGAGCGAGCTTTTGGGGCGGCTTGTCGTTTTACTAGGCGGCCGCGCCAGCGAGGATCTGACTTTTGGCGAAATCACCACCGGCGCGCACAATGACCTGGAAGTCGCCACGCAAATCGCGCGCCGCATGGTTTGCGAGTTCGGTATGAGCGAAAAGCTCGGTCATTTGACGCTGGGACGCCGGGACCATCAGGTCTTTCTTGGCCGTGATCTGGGGGAAGAGCGCAATTACAGCGAAGAAACCGCCCGTGTCATTGACGCCGAAATCAAGCGCATCGTGGACGAAGCCTATGAAAAAGCCAAGGCCATGCTCAAAGCCCACGCCGACCAACTCAAAATACTCGCCACCACTCTTTTGGAAAAAGAAGTCCTGGATGCCGAAGAGGTCAAGCGCATTGTCGGGATTGACAAGACCGAAGTTTGATTTCCGTTTTGGCGGCCGCACGCTTTGTTTGGGCCGCGAAACCAAAATCATGGGTGTTTTGAATGTCACCCCCGACTCCTTCAGTGACGGTGGATTTTATTTGAAGCCGGAAACGGCCGCGCGCCGCGCCCTTCAAATGGAAGAAGAGGGCGCGCATTTGATCGATGTCGGCGGTGAGTCTTCAAGACCCGGATCCCAACCGGTCAGCGCCAAAGAAGAAATCCAGCGCATCCGTCCGGTGCTGAAGATCCTAGCCAAAAAAATCAAGATACCGCTTTCAGTGGATACGGCCAAATACGATGTGGCCTTGGCCGCTTTGGATGAGGGGGCCGAAGTGATCAACGACATTACGGCATTGCGGCAGGACAAAAAACTCGGCAAGCTGATCGCGCGTTACAAGGCCGGGATTGTTTTGATGCACATGCGGGGGACTCCCCAGACCATGCAAACCCAACCGATTTATCGTGATGTGTTGAAGGATGCGGCCGGTTTTCTCAAGAAAGCGGTGACGAGAGCGCTGGACGCGGGCATCGCGCGCTCGAGCATTATCCTCGATCCCGGATTTGGTTTTGGAAAAAAATTGGAGCATAATCTGACGCTGCTTTCCCGGTTTGATTTTTTTCAAAGCCTGCGCTTACCGCTTCTAGCCGGCCTTTCCCGGAAGTCTTTTATCGGAGGGCTGCTGGACGTTCCCGTGGGCGAGAGGCTGGCCGGTTCCTTGGCGGCGGCTTCCGTGGCCATCCACCGGGGCGCGCACATGCTGCGAGTCCATGATGTCCGTGCCCACCGCCAACTGTGCCTGATCATCGATGCGGCTCTCGCAGGCCGGGAGGCCGCGTAATGGACACGCTTTTTTTGGCTTATTGGAAGCCGGGTCTGGAGATCGGTGTTTTTTGGCTGGCTTTTTATATTCTCTTTGTGTACATCAAAGACAGCGGCATGGTGCAGTCTTTGAAAACGGTTGTCCTCCTGGTCCTTCTTTTCTTTGTCGCGCAAGTCTTTGATTTTAAGGTCATCCGCTGGGTTTTGGCGCATTTATTTCAAATCTCCATCATCGGGTTTCTGATTATTTTCCAGCCGGAGCTGCGCCGGGGCCTGACGCGCATCGGCCAGAGCCCGCTTTTTAAAATTCTGCTCAAAGAAGAAAAAATCGTGGATGAAATGGTCAAGGCCGTGACGGGAATGGCGCGCAATAAAACCGGCGCTTTGATCGCCATTGAGCGCGAGGTGAGTCTCAAGCGTTATATGGAAACGGGCACCGCGCTGGATGGCGTCTTGACCGCGGAGCTTCTATTGACTATTTTCATGCCCAACACGCCGTTTCATGATGGCGGCGTGATTGTTCAAGGCGCGCGAGTGGTGGCGGTGGGCTGTCTTTTTCCCTTGTCGCAAAGCCAGAAGCTTTCCAAAAACCTGGGAACGCGCCATCGGGCGGCGTTGGGGCTTTCTGAGGAAACGGACGCGCTGGTTCTGGTGGTTTCCGAGGAAACAGGAGTGATCAGCGTCATGTCCGGCGGCAAGGTTAACCGGGACGTGGATGAAGATAAGCTGAAGCAGGAGCTGCTGGAACTGTATGAACCATCGGAAGCGCCTGCGCGCCGGCAACGGCCTTTTTTCTTTAAGAAGAGGGGGATATGAGCCTTTTAAAAGGAAGTTTGTTTTTGAAGATTCTGGCGCTGGCCGCGGCGCTGGTGACCTATTTTTATATTCACAATGAGATCCGCACCAGCGAAGAGAAAGAGGCGCATGACCCTTCTTACAAGCTAATCAAGCTCACCGCGAAAAAAGTTCCGGTGAACGCGCGGTTGGCGACCTCCGCGCCCGAGGGATACCGCATTCTGGAAGAGAAAGTCCGCACCAACCCCTCGCAAATCATCGTGGTGGGTCCGGAAGCGCTTTTGGACCGCGCGGTGAGCGCTGAGACCGCTTTGATCGACGTGAGCCAGAGCACTAAAACAGTGGTGAAGACCATTCCCTTGGAAACGATGGCCGGCATATCGTTGGCCGGCGAGCCTTATTTGGTTGAGACCACCATTCCTATCGAGCCCATCGAATCTCCGGTAGAATCCGAAGCGAAATAACAATGAAACTGGGTGTGAATGTCGATCATGTGGCAACCCTGCGTCAGGCCAGAGGCGGCCGGACGCCCGATCCTGTTGAGGCCGCCAGGCTCTGTGAAAAAGTGGGGGCGCATTCCATTGTGATGCACCTGCGTGAGGACAGACGGCACATTCAGGACGAAGATCTTTTCCGCGCGCAGAAAAGCCTTTCGATTAAACTCAATCTCGAAATGTCCATCGCGCCGTCGGTGGTGAAAGTGGCGCGTCGTTTGCGCCCTGATCAGGTCACGCTGGTTCCGGAAAAACGCATGGAGCGCACGACCGAAGGCGGTTTGGATCTATCGCGTAAAAAAGAGGCATTGAAGCGGGTGATTCGGGGTCTTGAAGCCAAAAACGTCGAAGTGAGTCTTTTTATTGATCCGGACGCCCGTCAGATTGAGACCGCCAAGGCGCTGGCGGCGCCGGCGGTTGAATTTCATACCGGCGACTATGCCAATGCCGCTTCGGCGGGGGCGATTCAAAAAGAACTGAAGCGTTTGGATAAGGCGGTGCGGCTGGCCGGTGAATATGGCATCAAAGCGCATGCGGGGCACGGTTTGGATTATCACAATGTCAAAGCCATCCGGCGAATCAAAGGATTGGAAGAGCTCAATATCGGCTATTCGATTGTCTGCCGGGCCGTTTGGGTGGGATGGGAGAATGCTGTTCAAGAAATGTTGGATTTGATCCGATGAAAAAATCATCCAAAAGAGGGTCTATCGGGATAGACATTGTGGAAATCGCCCGACTGGAGCGTGCCAGCCGGAAATGGGGCAAGACCTTTCTCAATAAAGTGTATACGCCGAAAGAAATCCATTATGCCCGTTCAAAACGTTTTCCCGAGCAGCATCTGGCCGCGCGCTTCGCGGCTAAGGAGGCGATTTTCAAGGCGCTGGGGGAAGTGGAACGGGATTTTGTAGGTTGGAAAAATATCGAGATTTTAAATGACGCTTATGGCAAGCCGGAAGTGCATTGGCATGGCCGCGCTGAGATGGCGCGAAAAAAAAGGCGCTTAAAGGGAGCGGTAGTGAGCCTCTCGCACACCAAAAACTATGCCGTGGCCAGCGCCATGTTGATTTTTGCATGATATGACGGATGCGTTGGTCAGTAAGCTGGGCCGTTTCAAGCTCCTTCCCCGGAAGAAAAAAACCAGTAAAAGTGATTATGGTCATGTGCTGGTGGTGGGCGGCTCGAAAGGGTTGGATGGCGCCGCTGTTTTGGCGGCAACGGCGGCGCTTCGTTCCGGTTCGGGTTTAGTCACGCTGGCGACCCCCAGTGATTTAAAGAACAGTTTGCGCCGCCTTCCGGTGGAAGTGATGCGTTTATGGCTGGCCGATAAGCCGCGCGAAATGGTTTTGGAATTTGTCCGAAAAAGAAACGTATCTTGCATGGTTTTGGGGCCAGGCCTTTCGGTGACAACTAAAAGCGTGGCCTTGGTTAAACAAGTCGTTCAAAATATTCATGTGCCCGTCGTGCTGGATGCGGATGGTTTGAATAGTTTTAAAGGCCGGCAAGCCGAACTTCGGGAACACTCCGGTCCTTTGGTTCTTACGCCGCATGAGAAAGAATTTGAAAGACTTTTTAATCAACAATGTCCGAATAAGCCATCGGAGCGTCTGCGGCTTGCAAAAAAACTGGCCAAGTTTTATGATGTGGTCCTTGTTTTGAAAGGTCCGCATACACTGGTTGTTGACGCGGCCCGTGAATACACCAACCGCACCGGCAATCCCGGAATGGCCAAAGGAGGAACCGGAGATGTGCTTGCCGGTCTTATCGCGTCTTTTATAGCGCAGGGGCTGGGGATTTTTGAGGCATCGGCTTGGGCGGTTTATTATCATGGGCTTGCGGGGGATTTGGCGGTTAAGGAGAAGGGGGAGCTCGGCCTTACCGCCAGCGACCTCATCGACGCTTTTCCAAGAGCTTTTCGCTGGGGTAGCTCAGCCGGTAGAGCAGCGGTTTTGTAAACCGCCGGTCGTCAGTTCGATTCTGACCCCCAGCTCGTTTTTCAGATTTTTCGGGCAGGTACCGAAGTGGCCAAACGGGGCAGACTGTAAATCTGCTGGCTTTGCCTTCCCTGGTTCGAATCCAGGCCTGCCCATAGTTTAACGGTTGCGGTTGCGGTAACGAAGCCGGTATCGTCTATCGGTGGCGTCTTGCGTCCCGGACCTTGACGCTACCGCAACCGAGACTTTTATATTTGAGACGTTATCGTTATAATGACGGGATGAAATCGCCTGCCAAAGGCCGATGGAAAATCGGTCCCAATCATGAAATCCGGTATCACTCCGAAGGCAAGGAAGAAGAATTCACACTGAAAGGACCGCTGATCGGCGCCGAGCCCAACGCGCTTTTATTGGCGCTCACCGAAAAGCAGTCGGATCAGAAAAGCGTGACCAGTATTCTCAAGCTGATCGGCCAATGGCGCTTGGACGGCAAAAACCGCATTGTTTTTGAAACAGAAACGGCCAACGGAAAGAAAGACGTTCTCACGTTCCGCGGCGCTTGGACGGTGGGGGATAAGAATGAACTGATTTACACTTATGAGCAAACCGATCTTAAGACCAAAAGAAAGATTCTCCGCGATCTGGTGTTTAACGGCCACTGGGATATCTCGGAAAAAAACCGGCTGACGTATTGGTTGGGGGCGGACAGCGCTTCGGCTTTTCGTTTTCGCGGCGCTTTTCAAACCAAAACCATTCTCGCTAAAAAGGGGGTAATCCGTTATCAGGCGGGTCTTGAAGTGAAAGGCCGCCGTAGTGTTCGCGAGATAGCGCTTTTTGGGAAATGGAAGGTCTCGCGTGACTGGGGGCTGTCGTTTGAAATTGAGTACCCGAGAGGGAGGAAACACGCTATCATATTCGGAAGCGAGTACACCTTCGGGAAGGGGGAGCGGTTGGCCGTGAGCTTAAAAAGTCGTGCCGGCGAACCGCTGGGCTTTGAACTCATCTTTACAAAGGAGATCCAATGGTAAAATTTCAGGACCTTGGTCTTTTGTGGCTTCGCGTTTTAGCGGGAACGGGTATCGCTTATCATGGGTATGGCAAGATCTTTGGAGGCCAGATTGGCGGTCTAACCCAGGGGGTCGCGGCGCTGGGATTTCCCATGCCGGAAGTTTTCGCGTGGGCGGCCGCGCTTTCCGAATTTGCCGGCGGGATTTTATTGGTGTTGGGCTTTTGGACGCAGTTGGCCGCGTTATTCGTTTTCATCACGATGAGTGTGGCCGCGTTTGGAGCCCATCGTCAGGACGCGCTGAATGTGAAGGAGCTGGCGTTGGCGTACTGGACCATTTCCGGCGCGTTGATGTTTACGGGCGCGGGACAATTCAGCCTCGACGCCTTATTCAAGAAAAGACAGTTGATGTAAGATGGGCGCGTTGACGCCGGCCGCCATTAAAAATTCGATCCGGGATATTCCTGATTTTCCAAAAAAGGGGATTCTCTTCCGCGATATCACGCCGCTTCTTTTGGATAAGCGTAAATTCCAGTATTGCATCAATCAGTTCGCCGATAAGGCGCGCGGCCATGTGGATCTGGTGGTCTCCATCGAGTCGCGCGGCTTTATTTTTGGTTCCGCGCTGGCGTATGCTTTGGGGGTGGGATTTGTTCCCATCCGCAAGGCCGGCAAGCTTCCTCATAAGACGACCTCCGTCTCTTATGACTTGGAATACGGCAAGGCCGTGATCGAAATCCACGACGACGCGATTCAAAAAGGTTCGCGCGTGGTCATCATCGATGATGTGCTGGCCACCGGCGGCACGATGCTGGCGGCGGTGGATTTGGTGCGGCAGTTTGGCGGCGATGTGCGCGGTCTTTATTTTTTGGCCGAGATTGTGGCGCTGGGCGGCAGGAAGCGCCTGGACGGGCATGATTTCCACGTTTTAATTTCTTACTGAGCGATACCCGGTATGGTCGGCGTTATTTGTCCCAGCCGTTTTGAATATGAATTTTTAAAGAAAAGTCTTCTGAAGGACAAAAGAGCGTTATTTGTCCTCTCAGGCATGGGAAAGATCCGCGCTTTCCAAGGCTGCGCGCGGCTTCGCGAGCAAAATCCCTTGCTGCGCAAGCTGCTGCTGATCGGATTTGCCGGCGGTCTCACACCCAATCTCAAAATCGGCGACTTGGTTGAGCCTAATTATTTCATAGAGCAGGACTATAATTGCGAGCCGATGGAAAAATTTCCTAATTTAGTCAAAACAGCTACTCCCAAACTGCTTAAAGAATCCGCGCGCTGTCTGATGTTGACGCAGGACACCTTTATGAAGGACAATCCCTACAAAAGCGGCGTCAAAAAGGGCCCGCATTCGGTGATTGCCTGCGATATGGAGTCTTACGCGGTGGCCTATTTTGCCCGGCAGAATAAAGCGCGGATGCACGCGGTGAAGCTGATCTCGGACGCGGCCGATGAAACAGCGGATCATGATTTTCTAAAAGCCTGCCGGCAGTTGGCGCCGCGGCTCAATGAAGTGGTGTCGCAAGCCATCGGACGTTTGACTAAAAATTGAAAATAAACGGGAGTTTACTTCTGGCGGTATTTTTTATTCCGCTGGTGATGGGAGCTGAAATGGCCGAAGACGGAAAAATCAAGATTTTCAATGCCCAAACTCAGACAATAGAAAAAGTCGATCCGATTGTCAAATCAGACGCCGAGTGGAAGAAGATTTTGACGCCCGAGCAGTTTGACGTGATGCGCGGGAAGGGGACCGAGAGGCCTTTCAGCAGGCAATGCGCGGTCCCTGCGGCGGGGGAAGGGATTTACGCCTGTGCCGCTTGCGGCACCCATCTTTTTCGTTATGGAAAAAAGTTTGAGTCGGGCACCGGCTGGCCCAGTTTTTATGACCCGGTTTCACCGCTCAACGTTGAGTTGGAAGAGGATAGGGCCTTTGGCATGCGCCGCACCGAAGTTTTGTGCGCGCGCTGCGGTTCTCATCTGGGCCATGTCTTTGACGACGGCCCGCCGCCTACCGGCAAACGATACTGCATCAACACGGTCGCGCTGAAATTAAATGAGTAAGGAAAATGGAGCGGGTGGCGGGAATCGAACCCGCGTGACGAGTTTGGAAAACTCGGATTCTGCCATTGAATTACACCCGCAACAAAACTGGGATATATAATCTACCAAATGATTCCAAGAAAAGAAACAATTGCGGCACTGCTGGCCAATATCGGAATATCCGCTAATTTTCTCACAGGGCTTGGTTTGGTTCTGGCGCTGGCCTCCGGATATTTCGCGGCGCAGGGAGTTTTATTTTGGGCAGGGGCATTGATTCTGCTATCGGGGAGCGTCGATTTATTGGACGGAGCGGTCGCGCGCTTAACGGGCACGAGCCTTAAGCCTTTCGGAGGGATTTTGGATTCATCGCTGGATCGTTATGGCGATGGATTTATTTATGGCGGCGTCGCGCTTTTTTACGCGGCGCAGGGGAAGTGGCTTTATCTGATTCTTACGCTCAGCGCGCTCTTGGGCGCTTTTGCCGTGAGCTATGTCCGTGCCCGCGCGGAATGCGAAATGGAAAGCTGCCGCGCCGGTTTTTGGGAGCGGGGAGAGCGTCTGGTTTTTCTGGCGCTGGGACTGCTTTTAAACAATCTCAATGCGGTTATCGCGGTGTTGGGAATTGCCACGCACAGCACGGTTATTGCCAGATTTTTTTGCGCGGCCAAAGGGGGCAATTCTTCCGTTCTGCCGGCCAGTGGGGATGGTCGGGGAAGCAAGGATTATTTAGTGAAAATCGGGATTTTGATAGGGATTATTCTCTTCTTCCGGATCCGTTAAATTGGTGCCAAATAAAATATTGACAGAACACGAAATTTCATTATAATTACAAACTCGCCATCTTTTTAGGGAAATTCCGTACCGGGAAGCTTGTGCTGGAGTAGCTCAGCTTCCGCCACAAATCGCGGCGGACCCGCTGACGCGTTGCTGGAGTAGCTCAGCTTCCGCCACAAATCGCGGCGGACCCGCTGACGCGTTGCTGGAGTAGCTCAGCTGGTAGAGCATGTGCATGGTAAGCACAAGGTCACCGGTTCGATCCCGGTCTCCAGCTTCATTGATAGGAGTTAACAATGTCCAAAGAAAAATTCGCACGCACCAAACCTCTCGTGAACGTCGGAACCATCGGCCACGTGGACCATGGCAAAACCACCCTGACAGCGGCCATCACCACGGTCCTGGCCAAAAAAGGCCTTG
>JACQQX010000048.1 GCA_016206805.1 Candidatus Omnitrophota bacterium | reverse complement strand
CGATTGAGGACGCCGTGCATGATTTGGTGGGCGCATTCCGGTCGGGTCGGATTCCAAAGCCGCTCACGGAGATGCGCTACTACAACATCAAGACCATGCAGCATCTGCAACTGAGATAGATCCTTTCGAAACTCGAAATCCGAAATTCGAAGCACGAAACAAATTCAAATGACAGAAAGGTAGAATTTCAAACAATCGTTTTGAATATTGGGTTTTTGAATTTGTTTCGAATTTCGTGCTTCGTGCTTCGGATTTGAACTAACGAGGGGTTTTATGGAGTGGGGCTTAACCGAGAATTTTATCTGGCTTTGGATCGTGCCGCTGGCTGGGGTTATTTTTTTTGTGGCGTCTTTTCGCAAGCGGGCGAAGATCGGCCGGTTTGGGGAAATCGCGCTGATTCAGAAGCTGATCACCTCCTACGATCCGCGCAAGCGTGTGCTGAAGAGAACTTTTTTTATCCTCGCGTTATTGTTCGCGGTGTTGGCGCTGTGCCAGCCGCATTTTCGCAAAAAAGAAGTGCTGATGGAGCGAAGGGGCGTTGATGTGGTGATCGCGCTCGACGTGTCCAACAGCATGCTGGTTAAGGACATCACGCCCAACCGGCTGGAAAAAGCGAAGCTGGAACTGGCGGGGCTGATTGACCGTCTGAAAGAGGATAGGATTGGCATCGTGGCTTTTGCCGGAGACGCGTTCATCCAATGTCCGCTCACTTTCGATAAAACAGCCGCCAAGCTTTTCTTGTCGATGGTCAGCCCCAATATCATCCCCATGCCGGGGACGGCGATCGCCGACGCCATGGATACGGCCGTGGAGGCGTTTGGCGGAACGGGCAAGGAAGAAAAAGCGATTATCCTTCTTACGGACGGCGAGGACCATGAAGGAAACGTCGTGGAAGCGGCCAAACGCGCCAAAAAAGCGGGAGCGCGTATTTTCACGATCGGCGTCGGCACGCCCGATGGCGGCGCGCTTCCGGGGAAGCCGGTGGTTTCCAAGCTGGATGAATCTGTTTTGAAAGAAATCGCGCGGCTAACCGGCGGGACTTATCACCGGTCTACCCGTGGGGAGCTGGAAACGGAGTCCATTGTCCGGACGATACGGGAAATGGCGCAAAAAGGTTTTGGGAAAGAGCGTTTTATGGAATACGAGGAGAGTTTTCAGTGGCTGCTGGTGATCGCTTATTTGCTGCTTCTGACAGAAATGCTGATCTCTGAGAGGAGAAAGGAAATATGAAATCGAAACGACTCGACGGGTCCTGCCGCTGCGGGAGCCCATTGTTCCGCAAGTGTATCCCTTGCGGAAAATGGGCGCCCACCCTCCGCGTCACCCATCGAGTCGTTTCAATTTCATATTTTTTTATATTTGTACCGCTTTTATATGGGTTTACTTTTGTTTCCGAAGTTGAAAACGCTCGGGGGAATCGTTATTACAAGCGGGGGCAGGTGGGGAAGGCGCGGGCGGCTTATCAGAACGCATTGAAGGCTGAACCGGCCGAAGAAGCCGTCGCTTATAACTTGGGGAACGCCTATTTTAAAGAAACGGCGGTGGATAAGGCCATCGAGTCCTATAAAATGGCGGTAAAAGCCCAAGACCGGCCCGCGCTTCAGGCGTCCGCGTTTTATAATCTGGGCAATAGCTTGGTCCGCCGCAAGGATGAGGATCGCGCGATTGAGTTTTACAAGCAGGCGCTTCGCCTTAACCCTAAGGACGACGATGCCAAGTACAATTTGGAGCTTCTTTTGAAGCGCAAGAAAGACAATAAACAAAATCAGCCCAATCAACAAGACCGGCAGGATCAGCAAGACCAGAAAAAAGAAGACAAAAACGAGCCGAACCAGCAGAATCAAGGGGGCGGAGGACAGGACGAACAGGGTGAGCGGCCCCAGGGCCAAGAAGAACAGCAGTCATCCCCGGCGTCTCAAGAACAGACTTCTGAAAGCGAATCAGAAAAAGAAAAACAAGACGAACGAGAAAAGCAAGAAGAAGACCAAAAAACAGCGGCCCAGCTTCGCGCCGAACGGCTTTTAAATGCTCTTGAAGAGCAGGAGCGTCAGGTTTTAAAATCAAAAGGCGGCCAAAAGAACAATCGGGGCATACAAAGACCGCTGGTGGAGAAAGACTGGTAAAATGAGAATGATCAATAACCAATCAGACAATAACCAAATAAACGTCAATAATCAAATTCCAATCACCAAACAAACCTTGTTTGGAATTTGGTCATTCCGTCATTGGTTATTATTTGGTTATTGTCTGATTGGTGTTTGGTCATTTCCTTCAACCGCCTCCGCCGATGTTGCCATCGAGACTTCTGTCAGCCGGTCCCGGGTATCGGTGGGTGAGGAAGTGACGCTGGATATTATTATTTTGAATGCCTCGGATAAAATTTCAAGACCCACGATCGCTTCCATCGAAGGCTTTACTTCTTATTCTCAAGGGCATTCTCAGGAAATCACCATCGTCAACGGCGAAACTTCTTCCAAAAGTGTTTTCAGTTACGTGCTGATCGCCAATTCTCCGGGCGAAAAAACCATCGGCCCTTTTGAAATCCATATCGGAGACAGAACTTACAAGGCCGCGCCCGTGAAGGTGGATGTGACCACCAGCGCCGCTTCTCCGAGGCTGGTTCCGGTGTCCCAGACGCCGGTTTCCGCTCCTCCGGTCCGAGCGTTGCCATCGCGGAACGCGAACGATCAGGATATTTTTGTCAAAGCGTGGCTGGATAGGGATGAGGTGGTCGTGAATGAACCGGCGATTCTCACCTACACGTTGTATACCCGGCTTTCGGCGACTTACAAGGGTTTTGAAAAAGAACCCCAGACCACGGGTTTTTGGGTCGAAGAATTTCCGCCGGATAAAACCATCAAGCGAACGGAACAGATGTTTAACGGTTCGCGTTATGTCGTGGCGGATGTGCGCAAAATCGCGCTTTTTCCCACACAGGTGGGTGTTTTTTCCATCGACCCCGGCGTGTTGTCAGCGGTGGTCGAGCTGCGCGATCAGAATGATTTTGACTCATTTTTCTCTTCCAGCGTGTTTGGCCAGCGCCGTGTTTTGCGCTCGCCGATGCTTTCCCAAATTGTTTCCAAAACCCTGCCGGCGGAAAAAGTGGTGTTGACCGTGAAAGCGCTTCCGGATAAGGATAAGCCTTCCCGGTTTACCGGATCGGTGGGCAATTATCAAATCGAAAGTTCCATCGATAAAAACGAAGTCCAAGTGGGGGATCCGGTTACCTTCCGCGTCAAAGTGTGGGGAGAAGGCAATATCAACACATTGTCCATTCCGGCGGTTCCCGAACTGCGGGATTTTAAAGTTTATGACTCGGCCACTTCGACCAATATTTCCAAGAACAGGCTGATGGTGGAAGGGGAGAAGTCCGCTGAAACGGTGATTGTTCCCAAAAAAGCCGGAACCGTTGTCATTCCATCGCTTTCATTTGATTATTTTGATCCCCACGCGTCAGCTTACCGGCAGATACAGACGCAGCCGCACACGCTGGTGGTGATCCCATCCACGGAAGCCAAAACACCGGAACCCGGAAGTAGCGTGGAACCCGTTGAAAAAGAAGACGTGGCGTTTGTGGCCAATGACATCCACTTTATTAAAACCGATGTCTCGCCTTTAAATCGGCTGCCGGAGCTTCCCACGAATCCTTTTTATTGGGCGCTGAATGGCGCTCTTTTGATCGCTTATGGATTTATTTCGGTTCTGGCCCGCCGGCGCGGCGAGGAAGCGGCTGATTTGAAAATATTTCGTTTCCGGCGCTCCCGCGGAATGGCCGGCCGTAAACTGAGAGGCGCCGCTTCGCTGCTCCGGGAAGATCGGCAAGAAGCTTTTTATGATGAAATCGCTAAAGCCGTCTATGGTTATTTTGCCGACAGGCTCAATAGGCCCTCCCAGGCTATCGACGCGGATGTCATAGAGTCTCGCGCGGCCGAGGAAGAGGTGAGTCCGGAAATGATCAATCAAATCCGCTCGTTGTTGGCCGAGTTATCGCTGGGCCGTTACGGCAGCGTCAAAAAAACAAAAGAACAAATGCGGGATTTGCTGGAAAAGGCTCACGAGGTGATTCAGAAGTTTGAGAAGGTTCGGTTGAAATGAAACAGTTGATTCCTCGACGCGCCTTCGGCTTGCTCGGCATGACAGTGTGGATTGTATCGCTGGCGTGGGCAGGGGCTGAAGACGATTTTAAGAAAGCCAACGCGGCGTATACGGCGGGAGATTTTCGGGGGACCGTCCAGCTGTATGAAAGCGTGACCGCGCGGGGGAATGCCGATGGAGCTGTTTATTATAATCTGGGAAACGCGTATTTCCGGCTGGGGGAAAAGGGCAAGGCGCTTTTAAATTATCAGCGCGCCCGGCGGCTATTGCCACGGGATAAGGACGTGACTTGGAATATTCATATTTTAAAAAGCATCTTGGCCGATCGCATTCCCGATGAGAAGAAGCCTTTGCCTTTGGCGTGGAATGAGATTGGCCTGCTTTTCACGGCGGTCTTGGCCGGCCTTTTGGGTGTTGGGGTGATGGCCACTTTGTTTCCGCGGTGGGGCGCTTTATGGCGTTTGAAGACCCGCTTTCTTGTCGCGTGCCTGCTGACTTTTTTTCTGCTGGGCGCGGTTCAATGGATCAAGACCCGAGATCCCCGAGCGGTTGTGTTGGCCAAAGAAATTTTTACGCGATACGGCCCATCGGAGGCGGAAACCAAAGCGTTTTTGCTGCATGAGGGCGCGGAAGTGTCGGTTTTGGATGAATCCGGCGACTGGTTTTATATAACGCTTCCCAACAAAAGTTCCGGCTGGATCCCCAGGTCTTCGGTGGAGGTCATCTAGCCATGCCCGCGTTATTGCTGGTGGGACACGGCAGTCTTTTAAGGGGTTTTGACACCGCCATGAAGCGGGTGGCGCGCGTTTTGCGCAAAAATCAGGAGTTTTCGTCTGTTTCCTGCGCATACCTTGAGATCACCCCGCCTTCTATTGAAGCGGGTATTCGGAAGCTGGTGCAGGCAGGCGCTAAAGAAGTTGTTGTGGTGCCGTATTTTCTTTTAACCGGGAAGCATGTGACGCGCCATATTCCCGCGATTGTGAAAGCGGCGCGAAAGGAACATAAAGGAAAGGCCGGGATCAAGCTCGCGCCTTATTTGGGGTATGACAAAAAAATTGCTGACATCGTCGGCGCGCGGGCCAAAGAAGCGCGTTAAGCCGGCCCTTATTATCCCCTGCGGAGTGGGGGTTATCCGCAGGAGCGGCCAGGTGCTGATTGCCCAGCGCTGTGAAGGCGACAGCTTTGGGTCTTATTGGGAATTTCCCGGCGGAAAGAAAAACGCGGACGAAACGTTTGAGCAGTGCGTTATACGCGAAATTCGTGAAGAGCTGGGAATCGCCGTGAAAGTCCATGAAAAGCTTTTAGATATCCGGAAAAAATTCAGGAGCCGGACGATTTGGCTGCATTTTTACATGTGTTCGCATGTGGCCGGGGATCCGCGTCCCATCGAATGTCAGAATGTCCGGTGGGTGGACTTGACCGAGCTTCGAAATTTTTCATTTCCTCCGGCCAATGAAATCGTGATCGCGCGGCTTTTAAAAGGAAACGCCTAATGCGGCTTTTGGCGCTGGACTTGGGGACGACGGGCAATCGCGCCATTGTTTTTGACCGCGATCAGAATATTCTCGGGCAAGCCTATGAGGAATTTCCCCAGATTTATCCCAGGCCCGGATGGGTGGAGCATGATCCGGAAGCGATCTGGAAGGGTGTTCGGCGCGTTTTAAAAAAGACTTTTCTCAAAATCCCCGCTTCCTCGATAGCCGCGGCGGGCATCACCAATCAACGGGAAACGGTTTTATTGTGGGACAAAGCCACCGGCCGGCCGATTCATAACGCCATTGTCTGGCAATGCCGCCGCACGGCTGACTTTTGCGAGCGTTTGAAAAAAAGCCATGGGGATTCCATTCATCAAAAAACGGGATTGGTGCTCGACGCGTATTTTAGCGCGTCAAAAATCCGCTGGCTTTTGGATCATGTGCCCGGCGCCCGGAAAAAAGCCGAAAATGGCCGGCTTTTGGCCGGCACCATCGACACGTGGGTGATTTGGAAGCTTTCGGGCGGGCTTCATGTCACCGATTCCTCCAACGCGTCGCGCACGATGCTTTTTAATATTCATGATAAAAAATGGGACGAGTCGCTATGCCGGCTTTTTGGCATTCCCCTTTCCATTCTACCGAAGGTTGTCCCTTCCAGTTTTAGTGTCGGCGTTACCGATAAAAAAATCACCGGCGCGCCGATCCCAATCGCCGGCATTGTCGGCGATCAGCAGGGCGCCTCGTTCGCGCAGGGCTGTTTTTCGCCGGGTGTCGTGAAAAATACTTATGGCACCGGGCTTTTCATGGTGGAAAATACCGGAAAAACGCCGCGGTTTTCCAAAAATCTTTTAACGACGGTGGCCTGGTCACTGGGAAACCTGGACCGCACCGAATACGCGATTGAGGGCAGTGTTTTTATCGGTGGGGCGGCGATCCAGTGGCTGCGGGATGGCTTAAAAATCATACAAAATGCCGGGGAATCGGAAAAAGTGGCCAAGCGGTTAAGTGGGAATGAAGGGGTTTATTTTGTTCCGGCTCTTGTGGGGCTCGGATCGCCTTATTGGGATAGCCGCGCGCGAGGACTTATGATCGGAATCACTCGAGGCACTACCCGCGCGCATCTGGTCAGGGCGGCGCTAGAATCGATCGCTTATCAAACGCGGGATGTGATGGAGGTGATGAAAAAGGACGCGCGCGCGCCTTTTCGCGTGCTGCGCGTGGATGGGGGAGCCGCCGCCAATGATTTTCTCATGCAATTTCAAGCGGATATCCTTGGCATCCCCGTTGAACGCTCCAAAATCATCGAGACAACCGCGCTGGGCGCCGCGGGTTTAGCGGGCCTGGCGGTAGGGGCCTGGAAGAACAAGGAAGCCTTCAATCGCGCCCGCCGCGTCGACCGCGTCTTTAAACCCCGCCGGTTGGCGCAAAAAGAGTTTCTTTACAAGCAGTGGAAGGATGCTGTAAAAAGGAGCCAGTCATGGGCTTAAAAACCAAACACTCTCAAACCAAACGGGCGGGCTGGGATGAGTATTTTATGAATATCGCCAAAGTCGTCTCGAGCCGCTCTACTTGCGACCGCAAGTTTGTCGGCGCGGTGATTGTGCGGGATAAGACTATTCTTTCCACGGGTTACAATGGCAGTATCCGCAAACTCGAGCACTGCAACGACATCGGCCATATGATGGAAAATGGCCATTGTGTCGCGACGATTCACGCCGAGGCCAACGCGATTCTCCAGGCGGCTAAAAACGGGGTTTGTATCGATGACAGCACGATTTACATGACGGCCAGTCCCTGCTGGAGCTGTTTCAAGCTGATCGCCAACTGCGGCATTAAACGGGTTTGTTTTGGGGAGTTTTATCGGGATAAGCGGATTTTCACTTATTCAAAAAAGGCCAAGATAGAGCTGGTTAAATTATGAGGAAACCATTGTCATTTCGAGGCCGCCAGGCCGAGAAATCTTCTTTCGATGGAGCGCTTCGCAATGGATTGCTTTTAATGAGATTTCTCGGCCTTCGGCCTCGAAATGACAAGGGGGGCGTTGTTTGAGATGATATCATCGCTTTATCTGAAACAAATGGAAATCGGGCCGATGGAGAATTTTGTGTATCTGGTGGGCGACAAGGCCACGCGTGAGGTTTTTGTGGTGGATCCCGCCTGGCAGGTGGATACGGTTTTGCGGATGGCCAAGGAAGAAGATTTGAAAATCGTCGGCGCTCTTGTCAGTCATTATCATTTTGACCATACCAATGGCATCGAAGAGCTCTTGGAATCGGTCAATTGCCCTATTTACGTCAATAAACAAGATGTTCCTTACCTGGGCTTTGCTTCCAGCCATGTGAAACAAACCGAAAGCGGGCAAAAGCTGAAGGCGGGGCAGGTTGAAATCGAATGCGTTCACACGCCCGGCCACACCCCCGGTTCGCAATGTTTTCATGTCCAGGGCCATTTGATTTCAGGAGACACGCTGTTCATCGGCGCCTGCGGACGGACGGATCTTCCGGGAGGGGACGCCAAGCAGCTTTATGCCTCACTGACTCAGAAACTGGCGAAGTTCGATGACGCCACGATTCTGTGTCCGGGACATAATTATGCCGCCAAAACCATGACGACGATGGCCGAAGAAAAGAAAACCAATCCCTATCTTCTGTGTGATTCGCTTCAAAACTTCCTCAAATTTCGCACCGGGGTATCGGAATATCGTGATTGACGCTTCTTTTAGGAACGTGTAAACTCTCTGAATTCCATGGCAAAATCCACTCAAATTTCCAATGATAAAAAGGTCGACTGGGCGAAGCTTTCCCGGACGGCCCTTGTGATTCGCCGCGACATCATCAAAATGCTGGGGATCGCCGGTTCCGGCCACCCGGGCGGGTCGCTTTCCGCGACGGATATTCTCACCGTTCTCTATTTCCAGGTTTTGAAACACGACCCCAAAAATCCCAAGTGGCCGGATCGTGACCGGCTGATTTTCAGCAATGGACATGGCTGTCCGGCGCTTTATTCGGCGCTGGCCGAATGCGGTTATTTTGACAAGGAGCTTCTTTTGACGCTGCGTCAGCTGGGGAGCCCGCTTCAGGGGCATCCGGACATGCGGCGTCTTTCGGGGATCGAGGCGTCGACCGGCTCGTTGGGGCAGGGTCTCTCTGTGGGAATCGGCTGCGCGCTGGCGGCGCGTTTTGATAAAAAAAATTATACGACGTATGTCATTATGAGCGACGGCGAGTTGAATGAAGGCCAGACCTGGGAAGCCGCCAGCTTCGCCTCCTTTCACAAGCTTTCGGGTCTCATCACGATTTTGGATTACAACAAGTTTCAGCTTTCCGGCGCCACCAAAGATATTTTGGACATGGAGCCTTTGGCGGACAAATGGAAGTCTTTTGGCTGGAATGTCAAAGAAATCGACGGCCACTCGTTTCAGGAAATCTTTGAAGGCATCGAATGGGCCAAAGGCCGGAAAGACAAGCCCAGCATTTTGATCGCGCATACCGTGAAGGGGAAGGGCGTGTCCTTCATGGAAAATAACAATCATTTTCACGGGGTCGCCAACACCAAAGAGGAAACCGCCAGAGCGTTGAAAGAATTGGGCGAAAGCGACGCCGAGATCAAAAAGATCGTGGGGATGATCGCGTGAGCCTGGTCAAAACCATGGGCCCGGCCACACGGGACGCTTACGGAAAAGCGCTGGTAGAGATCGGCAAAACCAATCCGAACGTGATCGTGATGGACGCGGATTTGTCCAAGTCCACCCGCACCGAGTATTTCGGCAAAGCTTTCCCGGACCGGTTCATCGACATTGGGATTCAGGAAATGAACCTTGTGGGAATCGCCGCCGGGCTTGCTTCCTGCGGGAAAATTCCTTTTATCAGCTCGTTCGCCTGTTTCCTCATGTGCAAAGGGTATGAGCAGCTGCGCATGGGAGTGGCTTTTCCCGGACTCAATGTGAAAGTCGTGACATCGCATGGCGGCATCAGTGTCGGCGAGGACGGCGCCTCTCAGCAGTCCATCGAAGACTTCGCTTTGGCGGCCACGCTCCCGGGTTTCATCGTGCTGTCGCCTTGTGATGAGCGATCGACCCATCGCTTGATGCAATTGATCACCGCGCACAAAGGACCCGTTTACATGCGCACGGGCCGTTCAAAAGCGCCGGTGATTTACAATCAGAACCAGGAATTCAAAATCGGTAAAGGCATTCCGCTTCGCCAGGGACGCGATGTGACGCTGGTGGCGACGGGGCTTCTGGTTTACGAGGCGCTGGAGGCCGCGGAACTTTTGAAAACCAAGGGAATAGACGCTTCGGTGATCGATATTCATACGATCAAGCCCATCGATAAAGATCTGTTGGTTTCGGAGGCCGGGAGAACGGGCGCTGTTGTGGTGGCTGAAGAGCATTTGATCTGGGGTGGCCTTGGAAGCGCTGTGTCGCAAGTTTTGTCCGGGAATCATCCTGTGCCTGTCCAATTTGTCGGTATCCAAGATACCTACGCCGAGTCCGGCAAGCCCGAAGAACTGTTCGAAAAATACGGCCTCACCTCCAAAGAAATTGTCAAAGCGGCTGAAAAAGCCATTTCGCATAAACAAAGAAGATAGTTTTTCCGCCACAAAGCGCGGCGGACCAGTCCCGCCGAAAAGCACGGTGGGCTGGTGCGGAGAATGATAAATTTTTTTATCGGGGCGTGGCTTAGCCTGGTTAGAGCGCCTGCTTTGGGAGCAGGAAATCGGAGGTTCGAATCCTCTCGCCCCGACCATCTTTTATGGAATCTCTTAATCTAACCGTTTATTATGATGGAGAATGTGGTTTTTGCCGGAGATGGCTGTGGCGTCTCAGGCGATGGCTGCGGGTGGAGCATGTCCTGATGGTTCCGGCACAGCAGATCCCTGAGGTTTTGTCTGAAATGCGGCGGGTGAACTCGTGGATTGCGGTTGAGCCTTCCGGAAAACGGGTTTATCAGTTTGAAGCTTTCATAAAACTATGCGAAGTGTCGCCGAGAGCCCAATTTCTGGCGCTTTTTTTACGCTTTAAACCGGTTTTTTTTGTTGGTACCCTTTTTTATAAGTTCGTGGCCCGGAATCGCCGCCCAATTTCCAAAGTGATATAATAAACCATCATTTGAGATTTTGTCCCCGTAGCTCAGCTGGATAGAGCATCTGCCTTCTAAGCAGAGGGTCGTGCGTTCGAATCGCGCCGGGGACACATTTTGGGGCGCCATGAAAAAAATTATCGCTGTCGCGTTTGTCATCATTGTTTTGAGCGCTGTCGGGATCAGCGTTCTTTCCCGTCAGGCGCCGGGCCTGCTGGTCCGGGCCATCGAGCGCTCTCTCCAGAAAAAGGTTTCCATCGGGGCGGTTCATTACCGTTTTCCGTCTCTTTTTGAGATTGAAAATTTCGCTGTCGCTGAAGACGAACCGTTTGCCGGCGAACCTTCTTTTCAAGTGGGTTTGATACGCCTGGCTGTTTCTCCTTTTAGTCTTTATCAGGGGCGGCTCGTGATTGATAGGCTTGAAGTGAAGCACGCCAAAATCGCCATACGGCGGTATCGCGGGAAATTGCTGCACGTGTTGTCGAATGCCGCCGCCGGCGGCGAAGTTTCGCAGGCCCCCTCTAAACCAGCCGAGCCAAAAGCGGCCCGTTCCCGCATGCCCCTGTCTCTGAAGTATTTTCGTTTGGAGGCTAGCGAAGCGCGTTTTGTGGATTATGACATTCAAGAAGGCGGATTCGTGCTGGCGCTGGAAAATCTGGAAGCGCAAGTGAAGCATATCGAGCTGCCGCCCGCCGGCGGCAAAACCACTTTTCAAATTTCAGCGAAGCTCACGCAGGGAAGAGACCAGAGGCCCGCGCTTTTTAATGGGGAAGGTTGGACGCATCTTTCCAGTCGTGACACTCAGATGAATATCGCGATCACCGGTGTTTTCTTGCCTTATTTCCGGCCTTATTATTCGCAAGTGACCCCCGCGCTTTTGGATCAGGGTTACATGGACGCGAGACTCGCGCTGGGAATTGAAAGCAGGCAGTTGAAGGGGGCGGTGGATTTTGAGCTGACAGGGCTTCTCTTTCAGGCTTATGAAATGGGAAACCAGCTTTTCAACATGCGCGCCGACGAAGTGCTTTCTTTTATGAAAGATTCCTCCGGCCGTCTCAAGTTTCAAATCACCTTCGGCTGGAACCTCAATGACCGCTCGGTGAACGCGCGCGACATCCTCCGACAAAGCATCGAAAGCGCCCTAAAACAAACCGTCATCAGATCCGTCGGAAATCTCCTCAGCGGCATCGACAGCAAAGACGGCCTCCAAAACGCCCTGGAAAAAGCCAAACAACTCTTCGGTTAAATTTTTTACCTTATCCCACAGCGAATTCATAATCAGGGGCTAGTGTGAATACCCTAAGAATTATGACGCAACCAATACTTATAGGTGGCGCTATTCTTACCTATGAATTCACGCCTAGTAATGTGCGGTGCTCCGGTAGGTGTCCTCCCCCCGGCTGCTCCGTCCAACGGGTGAGAATATCTCTACCACACCCATCGGTCCTACGCAGGAGCTCAAGGGGAGGATGCCTGCCGGAGCTCACGGGCGATGGAATTCACTGTACCGCAACCGAGAATTGTTGACTCGGTGGGGTTTTTGGGATAGATTCGTTGCTGGAATCTTAAACCATGAAAAAAGCGTTGATTACGGGCATTACGGGCCAAGATGGTTCTTATTTGGCCGAGTTTCTGCTTGAAAAAGGTTATGAGATTTACGGTATCGTGCGACGATCCAGTTCCATCAACCGCGAGCGCATCGATCACCTCTCCCAAAAACCCGCCACCCGCCGCCGCGTCAAGCTCGCCTACGGCGATCTGAATGACGCCAGCTCCATTAATTCCATTATTGAATCTGTCCGTCCTGACGAAGTTTATAATCTCGCCGCCCAAAGCCATGTCAAAGTCAGTTTTGAGATACCCGAATACACCGCCGAAGTGACGGGTTTGGGCACGCTGCGTCTTTTGGAAGCGATTCGCGCGGCTGGCGGGAATACCAAGTTTTATCAGGCTTCCTCCAGCGAGCTGTACGGCCGCTCCGAGGAAGTGCCGCAAACCGAAAAAACACCTTTTCGTCCGGTGAGCCCTTACGCGGTGGCCAAACTTTTCGCGTATTGGACAGCGGTTAATTATCGGGAAAGCTACAATATTTTTGCCTGCAACGGGATTTTATTCAATCATGAATCTCCGCGACGCGGGGAAACGTTCGTGACCCGGAAAATTACCCGGACTTTGGCGCGCATCAAAAAAGGTCTGGAAAAAGAACTGCTGCTGGGCAATCTCGACGCCAAGCGCGACTGGGGTTACGCGAAAGATTATGTGGAGGCCATGTGGCTGATGCTGCAGCAGAAAAAAGCGGATGATTTCGTGATCGCGACGGGCCAGACGCGTACCGTGCGGGATTTTTTGGAAGAATCCTTCGGATATGTCGGCCTGGATTATAAAAAATACGTTAAAATCGACAAACGCTTTTTCCGTCCCATCGAGGTCAATATCCTCCAGGGAGATACTTCCAAAGCGCGCAAGAAACTGGGCTGGAAACCCCGTACCAGTTTTAGGGAATTGGTGCGGCTCATGGTGGACGCGGACATGGAATTGCTCGAACGCGAAATGCATGGAAAACAAATCTGAACAACGCCCATGGGGGAAGTACGAGATTATCTATCAGGGGCCGGGTGTGCAGGTCAAGTGCGTGGAAGTGAACCCGGGGAAACGTTTGAGCCTCCAAAAGCATAAACATCGTTCGGAACAATGGATTTTTGTTCAAGGCGCCGGCAGCGTTACTTTGGATGGCCGTGAGATGGAAGTGGCGCGAGGCTCTGTCGCCCAAGTGCCGGTTGAACAATCGCACCGCGTGCACAATAAAGGAAACCAACCGCTTCGCTTCATCGAGGTTCAATTAGGGGATTATCTCGGTGAAGATGATATCGTCCGCCTCGAAGACGATTTTGGGCGCGCTTAAAATCATTCCCGCCGTCCTGGCGGGGTTTTGCGTTCTTCCCCATCTGCTTTTGGCCGAACCCGCGTGGAAGGAATTGCGCGGCGACCATTTTATCGTTTATTATGTTGAGAATGACTCATTCGCCCGGGATATTCTCGACAAGGCCGAGCGTTATTACGATCAAATCGCCGATGATCTGGGTTACCCCCGCTATTCCAATTTCTGGCAATGGGATAAGCGCGTGAAACTTTACGTCTACGCCACCCAGGACGCTTTTCATCAGGCGACCGGCCAGCCGGCGTGGTCGCACGGAATGGCCGACTATGACGATAAGGTTATTTCGAGCTACAATTTCAGCGAAAATTTTCTCGATGGTCTTCTGCCGCATGAAATCACCCACTTGATTTTCCGGGATTTTGTCGGGTTTAAGGGGGAAGTGCCGCTGTGGCTGGATGAAGGCGTGGCCCAATGGGAGGAGCCGGCCAAACGCGCCGCCTCTAAAACTATCGCGCGGACGCTGATCCGAAGCGGAGACGCTTTGTCGCTAGGCAGGCTCACGACGGTGGATATCCGTGACAGCCAGGATAAGGAAGATGTTGATCATTTTTACATGCAGGCGGTGTCGGTGGTGGATTTTATGATCCGCAAGTTTGGTCCGCAGGCGTTTACCGGGTTTTGCCGCGCGCTGCGGGATGGCAAATCCATCGAAGAGGCTTTGCGGTCCGCTTATCCGGGCCGTGTACAGGACCTGGCGGATTTGGAAAACCAATGGAAAAAGGAGGCGGGGAATGGTTAAAAGAAACGAAGGCTTTACGCTGATCGAGTTGATGCTGGTGGTGATCATCATCGGAACTTTGGTGGCCATGGTCATGCCGCGTCTGGCCGGACGATCGGAACAGGCCAAGCGCAGCGCCGCCCAAGCGGACATCAGCGCCAATATCTCGACCGCTTTAAAGCTTTATGAGCTGGATAACGGAAGATACCCGACGATGGAGGATGGGGGATTAAACGCCCTATTAACCAAGCCTTCCTCGGCGGGCAATTGGAATGGTCCCTACGTGGAAAAGAAACCGACGGATCCCTGGGGCCGTGAATATGTTTATAAAAGCCCAGGAACGCACCGGACGTATGACTATGATCTTTCTTCGCTGGGTCCCGACGGTCAGCAGAGCGATGATGACGTGAAAAACTGGGATAAATAAGAATCACCAATAATCAATCAGACAATAACCAAATAAACATCAATAACCAAATTCCAATAACCAAACAAATCTTGTTTGGAATTTGGTTATTCGATCGTTGGTTATTATTTGGTTATTGTTTGATTGGTTATTGGTTATTGAACTTCTTAAGGAACATCTTCACGATCTTAATTTCTTGAACCGGTTTGTCGTTGGCGTCGGTTTTGGCGCTGCCGATTTTTTTCACGACATCCAAGCCGGTTTTGACTTCGCCGAAAATCGTGTGTTTTTTATTCAGATGCGGCGTGGGGGCCAGCGTGATAAAAAACTGGCTGCCGTTGCTGTTGGGGCCGCTGTTGGCCATGGCTAAAAGGCCCGCGCGATCAAACTGAACTTCATTTTTGAATTCGTCTTCAAAAGGTTTGCCCCAAATCGATTCGCCGCCTCGGCCCGTTCCCGTCGGGTCGCCGCCTTGGATCATGAATCCTTCGATGACCCGGTGAAAAATAATCCCGTTGTAATAGCCTTTTTCGGCCAGCTTGATCATATTTTCAGTGGTTTTGGGAGCGACATCGGGATAGAGGGCCAGTTCTATCGTTCCGAGGCTGGTTTCCATCACCACGATCCGGTCCTTCGCGTAATCCTTCACATCCGCCTCCTTTAAAAGGTCCTCGACAAGCTTCCGTCCGTTTTTGTAGTAATAAGCCTGCTCCAGCGCCTTTAGGTTTTCGTTTTTTTTCTTGTCGTCGTAAATGTTAATGTCCGCGTCCTTTTTCTCAAGCAGGCGGAAAACCCCGTAACCCTTATACATCCCGGCCGGGGCGGCGATGCGCCCGATGCTCATGCCGTGGATCCGGTAAGCGTCCTCCAGCGGCACTTCCCACAAGTCGATGTAAGCCTCAAGGGAAATGTGCCCGGTCGGCGTGAAAAACTTGGGGTCTTCGGACTTTTTCTTTTCCCATTTTTCCGGCGTGACGGACTTGTAAAAGGCCTCGGCTTCCTCTTTCGTCGGGAAATTGGCGAACTCCGTGTGCATGGAGTTGTACTGGTTGAGGAACTTCTGCCGCGCGGCGGCCTCGGGGATCTTGGGCGGCGGGGGATTCAGCATTTTCTCGAGGAGCTTTTTGACCCGCAGCATGTTTTCCAGTCGCTTTTCGAGGGACTTCGCGCTTTCGCCGAAAGTGTCCTTAACCCATTGGTAATAGGCCCAGCTTCCGTATCGGACTTTTTTTTCTTCCATGAGCCGTGACAGCTCTTTTTCCAGTTCCGGACGGGGAACCCCAATCCCCCGGCGGGACGCTTCCCGGAGGAAAATCAGGTGCTGCCAGGCCTCTATCCTTTTTTCGGCCTCGGTGGGTGATTTTTTTTCAAGCGGCGAGAACGTGTTGACGGTTTTATACGCGAAATCAAAATCGCTCTGCGGCACTTTTTCGCCGAAGATCTCGCCCGCGTAAGGTACCGGCTCGGCCGCCGGGACACCGCCGGCGGCGAAAAGAAAAATCAGAAAAGCGCAAACGCCTTTTTGTTTCACGCCGCCGAGTCTACTAGAAACCAAAACGAGTGTCAATTCGCCTTGCCGCAGAACTCGGTTGCGGTTGCGGTGACGAAGCCCGTATCGTCTATCGGTAACGTCTTTCGTCAAAGAATTTGACGTCACCGTTACCGAATACCGATACGGGCTTCGTCACCGCAACCGAGAGACGAATAGTTACCAGTATTGCCAAGGGGTAAGTTTTGCTTTAGAATGTTGGCCGATGACTCGTTTTTTATGGATAGCGGCGATGTTTTTGGTTTCGGCTTTTCCGGCGTGGGCGGCTGAGAACGGCGACAGCCTGCTTGAGCCGGTTGAGAACGTTGACTATACGGTTGTGAAGAAGGAAGGCCTCAATTTCCGCGTGCCGATCGACATGACGATTGAGAAGCGAAACGGCATCATCGCCCCCATTTCCACCGACCAGTACATCTACGGCAAATTCAAAAAGCTCAATGAGCGCCTCGACGCAACGGACAAAAATCTCACCGCGCTGGATGAGAAGCTTGGCCGGGTGATTCGATTATTGGAAGAGCGACCCCTTCCGGCCGAAGAATCGTGAAAAAATTTTTATTTTATTTTTTTCTGGCGGGACTGCTGGTCCTTCCCGGCTGCGCCCGCGGTCCCCGCTACACCCCTGTAGCGCCGCCTTCTATAACGACCACGCCCGCTGTTTCCACCGGCGGTTTTTATCACACGGTCCAGCGCGGTGAAACCTTTTACCGCATTTCCAAACGCTATGAGATCGGTGTCAAAGATCTCATGGCGGCTAACCGCGTCACCGACCCGGGGACGCTGGAGGTGGGTCAAAGGCTTTTTGTGCCGCGCGCCGTTTTTGATTCCTCGACGGTGCGAAGCATCGTCGGGCCCAAACGCGCCCGCTATGACTGGAAAACCATCACGCTTCATCACAGCGGCACCTTGAAGGGCAACGGCACGCGTTTTCACCGTGACCATCTGCGACGGGGAATGGGCGGGCTTTTTTACCATTTTGTAATCGGCAACGGATCCTATTCGGGTGACGGAGAGATTGAAGTGGGCTGGCGCTGGAAAAGGCAGGTGAAGGCCAATCGCGCCCACGATATTCAGATCTGCGCGGTCGGTGACTTTAATCAGCAGCGCATGACCAATGCCCAATTCCAGTCGCTGGTGTACCTGGTGGCTTTGCTGAGGGAGGATTACGGTATTTCTCTGGATGACATCCGCCGTCATGAGGATGTCAAAGGCAAGGCCACGGAATGTCCCGGCGCGCATTTTCCTTTCCTCAAGATCCTGTCGAAGGTAGCCGATATCCGCAGCCGGTGAGAAGATCCCTCGACTCCGCCGCCGGCGGCTCCGCTCGGGAGGACATTCAACGCGCCGCTGAGATTTTAAAAAAAGGCGGTATTGTCGCTTTCCCGACGGAAACGGTTTACGGTCTTGGCGCTGACGCGTTTTCACCCAAAGCCGTCGCGCGTCTTTTCGAAGTCAAAAAACGGCCCAGTTTCGATCCAATCATCGTGCATGTTTCATCCATCTTGGAAGCTCACACGCTTTGGAAGGAAATTCCCGCCGTCGCCCAACGCCTGATGAAAAAATTCTGGCCGGGCGCTTTGACCCTCGTTCTTCCCAAGTCAGACAGGGTTCATGATATTGTCACGGCGGGTTTGCCGACGGTGGGTGTCCGGATGCCGTCGCATCCGATGGCGCTGGCGCTGCTGGAGTCCTTCGGAAAACCCATCGCGGCTCCCAGCGCCAATCTTTTTGGTTACACCAGTCCCACCAGCGCGCAGGCGGTGCGGGAGGATTTGGGGGATCAAGTCGATTTTATTCTGGATGGAGGCCCGTCTACGGTGGGGGTTGAGTCGACGGTGCTGAAAATTGAGGATGAACAAACAGGAAGCATTCTGCGGCCCGGCGGGATTTTGTCCGAAGAACTTAAGCCCTTTTTGAACGCGCGGCCGCGAAAGCGTTTTGAAGCCGCGCCGCGAAAAGGAGTGGAATCTCCCGGTCTTTTTGAGAGCCATTACGCGCCCCGGACCCCTTTGGCCTTGATAGACATCCCGCTGGAAGAATGGCTGGACCGGTTGGAGCGAATAAAACCTTTGCCGCGCATCGGACTGCTTTCGCTCAAACCGCGCGCCCAGAATCATTTATTCCAGGAAACGCTTTATTTGAGCCAAACCGGTGATTTGCGCGAGGCCGCATCGAATCTCTTTCAAGCCATGCGCAGACTTGATAAAATGAATCTCGATTTGATTATCGCCGAAGCCGTTCCCGAGGAGGGGATAGGCATTGCCATCATGGATAGACTAAAGAAAGCTTCAGGAGGCCGGCCATTCATACTCTAAAACCTGTTTGGGAAACAAAATTGGATTTACCGCTTCTAAACCGCGGGAAAGTCCGGGACATTTACGAAGTGGGGAAAGACAAATTGTTGATCATCACCACGGACCGTTTGAGCGCGTTTGATGTGGTGTTGCCATCCCCTATCCCCGAAAAGGGCAAGGTGCTTAATCAAATCTCGCTTTTCTGGTTCGAAAAATTCAAAAATTTGGTACCGCACCATGTGATCACGGCGGATATTCAGCAAATGGGATTATCACCGGTATTACTCAAAGAGCACGCGGACACACTGGAAGGCCGATCGATATTGGCGCGTCGCGCCCAGCCGCTGACTGTCGAGTGCGTGGTCAGGGGTTTTCTGGCGGGTTCCGGATGGAAAGATTATCAAAAAACCGGCGCCGTGTGCGGACACGCGCTGCCCAAGGGCTTGCGCCAATGCGAGGAGTTTCCTGAGCCCATTTTTACGCCGGCCACCAAGGCGACCTCGGGTCACGACGTGAATATTGATTTCGAGGAAACCGCCCGGCGCGTGGGCAGGGACATCGCCGAGCGGATTCAAAAACTCTCGATTCAAATTTTCAAAGAAGGCGTGGCTTATGCCAAGACACGCGGCATCATCATCGCCGATACGAAGTTCGAGTTTGGGATTTATAACGGCAAGCTGATGCTGATCGATGAAGCGCTCACGCCGGACAGCTCCCGGTTCTGGCCGAAGGACCGTTATCAGCCGGGACAGGATCAGCCGAGCTTTGACAAGCAGATCGTGAGGAATTATTTATTGGAATTGAAATGGAACCAAACGCCGCCCGGCCCGGAGCTTCCGCCGGACATTATCGAAAAGACCTCCAAAGCGTATAAGGATGTGTATAGATTGTTGACCGGTTTACAACTAAGATAACGTCATTGCGAGCGAGGCAATCTTTGCTTAGATTGCTTCGCTTCGCTCGCAATGACGTTGGAGATCAGATATGGCACTAACTCCATCCAATATGATTCCGCTGGGGACTCCGGCGCCGGATTTCAAACTGCCGGAAGTCGTTTCGGGCAAAGCGGTGTCGTTGGCGGATTTCAAATCCCAAAAGGCGCTGCTGGTCATGTTCATCTGCCGGCATTGTCCTTATGTGAAACATGTTCAAAAAGAGTTGGCGCGGCTGGGGAAGGATTATGCCCAAAAAATCGGAATCCTGGCCATCAGCTCCAATGATGCCGACAATTACCCCGAAGATGCGCCGGAAAGTTTAAAGGCGATGGCGCTTGAGCTGGGATTTAATTTCCCTTACTGTTACGATGAAAGCCAGAAGGTCGCCAAGAGTTACTCAGCGGCGTGCACACCGGACTTCTTTCTTTTCGATGGCCGGCAAAAACTGGTTTATCGAGGCCAGCTGGACGACTCCCGTCCCGGAAATAATAAACCCGTTACAGGCCATGACTTGCGCCAAGCCATAGAAGCCGTTTTGGCCGGCAAGCCTATCCCCGAACCCCAACGCCCCAGCATCGGTTGCAACATTAAATGGAAATAGGTTGCGGTTGCGCAACCGAGTCTCTCTTGACAAAAAAGGTGTGATAGGTTATACTAAGAATAGTATAAAATTGATAAAAATTAGTTAGAAATAGATAGGGGGTTGCCATGCGAAACACATCCTTAGGGAATAAAAAATTTGAAGAGGCTTTAGAGCTTCTCAATGAAGCCGGCCGAGAGAAGGTGAAAGAGGTTTTGGAGGACACCAAAGAGACCTTGCAGGGCGGGGAAGAGAAGATCAAAAAAACGTTTGGAGAGGTGGAAGAGGCCGTGCAGAAAAATCCGCTGATGGCGCTGGGGACAGCGGCGCTGGGAGCGCTTTTTTTGGGATATTTTCTCGGTTCTTCCAAAAAGGACAAATAAGGCGTGAAGCTTTTCGAAAAGCTGACCGGTTTTTTCTTCGAAAGGTCTCTCGATATCGCCAAAATCGAGGCGGCTGCGGCTTATATCCGCGGGGTAAAGTGGGTGCGGGATAATTGCGTAGCCGTCTGCGTGATATTTGTGTGTTTAGTGACCATCAGCATCGCTCTGGTGCTGGTTCCGCTGGGACTGATCCTGAGTTTGCCGATAGAGCCGGTTTCCAAGGGCGCGTTGATCGCTTTATTTGGCATTGTCTGCGTGCTGGTCCCGGTAGCGGTTCTCTCCCGTTTTCTTTCAGAAAAGAAATGGCTTGAGCTTTCCCGGGTTCATGAGCTTTTAAAAAAAGTTGTCGATAAGTAATTCCTACCAGTTCAACCCCACCGCGATCGCGCCCCTAATCGCCGGTCTTTTGATCGGCCTTCTGGGACTGCTGGTATTGATCCGCGAGAAACGCTCGGTGGTGAGCGTCGCTTTCTTTCTTTTGACTTCCAGCGCCATGCTGTGGCTTTTGTCGTATCTGGGAATTTACTGCGCGGTGCGCGCCGAAACCGCCTATCAATGGGGAAAAATCCAGAATCTCGGCGTGGTGTTCATCCCGTCCTTTCTTTATTTTTTCAGTCTCGCGCTGGTCAAAAAATTCCGGAGATCGCTCCATTTTGCCGTGGGGAGCCTGGCTGTTTCGGCGGTTTTTTTCTGCGTCGTGCTTTTTTCAGACGCTTTTGTGTCCGGCGTCTACCGTTACCCCTGGGGCTATTACGCCCGGTACGGCAGGGCCGCTCTTTTCTTCCTGGGTTTCTTTTTCATCACGCTGGTTTCGGCGCTTCACTTGTTGTGGACGGATTACCGGCTGGCGCCCACACCCCGTCAGCGAAAGCGTTTGAAAGTCCTGATCATCGCTTTTTCCACCGGTTATCTGGCTTCGATTGATTATGTGCCGGCGATGGGGATGCAGGTGTATCCGCTGGGTTTTTTGCCGGTGCTTGGTTTTATCGCGCTGGCCGCTTACGCGATCTGGCGCTATCACTTGATTGACATCACCCCCGAGTTTGCGGCCAAAAAAATCGTCGACACCATGCCGGACATGTTGATCGTGCTGGATGAGGAAGGGACGGTTCGCTTGGTGAATCCCGCCGCCGAGCGTTTTTTTGGAAAACCCGGCTGGCAGTTTCTGGGTAAGCCGCTGGAGTCTCTCGAGAAAAACTTGTTCACGGCCGCGCATCGGGCAACGCTGAATGCCAAAGGTTCCCTTTCGGATTATGAAATTATGGTGAAAAGGGGCCATGAGGAGAGGGTGATCAATGTTTCCGCCGGTGTGATGCGGGATGACGGCGGCATGCAGGTGGCTTATGTCCTTATCGCGCGGGACGTCACGGAGCATCAGCGCGCGGAAGAAGCGCTGCTTCAAAAAACGGCCGAATTGGCCAAGACGGACGCGGAGCGGAACCAATTGAAGTTATTCGCGCTCGCCGCTTCGCACGACTTGCGTTCACCGCTTCAAAAAATCATTTCTTACGCGGAGCTCTTGCGTCTGAAAGCGGGTCCTACTTTGCCTCCGGAGGCGGAAGAGACGCTGGCGCTGCTTCTTAAATCCGCCGGCCGCATGTCGGATCTTATCAACGCGTTGCTGCGCCTTTCGATGGTCAGCGTCAAAGAAGGCGTTTTTGAGCCGGTGGACCTGTCGCATTCGGTGAAGGATGTGATGGATGACCTTGAACTGCGCATTCGCAATACTCAGACGGATATTCAGGTGGGCCGTTTGCCGGTGGTTTATGCCGATAAGGCGCTGATGTACGAACTATTTCAAAACCTGATCAGCAATGCCATCAAATTTCATCCCAAAGGAGTGGCTCCGCAGATTCGTATCAAAGGCTCGGTCCGGAATGGCATGGCCGAAATCACCGTTAAGGATAATGGGGTTGGGTTTGACCCTAAAGATGCCGCCAAACTCTTCAAGCCATTTGAGCGGCTGGATGCGCGCTTTGAAGGCAGCGGCATGGGTCTTGCGATTTGCCAAAAAATCGTCGAGCGCCACCACGGCACCATCTCCGCCGGCTCTAAGCCCGGCGAGGGATCCGTTTTCACCATCACCCTTCCGCAGCAAATCCAAAACCCTTCCTAAGACTCATTCCTTGAGGCATAATAGGGGGCCTTATGAGGAAAAAACTCTTTTTACAGACGTTTGGGTGTCAGATGAATGAGCGCGACTCTGAGGCCGTTGAGGGGTTGATGCTGGATGACGGGTTTGAAAAAACGGCTGTCATTGAAGAGGCCGATGTCATTCTCTACAATACCTGCAGTGTGCGGGACCACGCGGAACAGAAAATATTTGGCCGCATGGGGCGCTTTCGCCGGTTGAAAGAAGCCAACCCCCGGCTTATTGTCGGCATTCTTGGTTGCATGGCTCAGGAGCATGGCGCCAAGTTTTTCAAAAAAAATCCGGATATTGATCTGGTTTGCGGCACGGGCAATTTGAGCCAGGTGGCGGGGCTGGTGCGGGAGATTTCTGAAAGCCGCTCGGCGCGGTTATCGACGGATAAGCGTCTGGCCACCGATAAAATCGACGATGCTTATGGCCTGGAAGATGTCCGGTATCGTTCCAACGCCCTGAAGGCGCTGGTCACCATTATGAAAGGCTGTGACCATCGCTGCACGTATTGCATTGTGCCGATGACGCGCGGCAGGGAGATTTCCCGGAACTCTGAAAGTATTCTGCGCGAGATAAAAGACTTGGAGGGGAGAGGGTTTAAAGAAGTGATGCTGCTGGGCCAGAACGTGAATTCTTATGGAAAGGGCCTGGAGGAGCCGATTGATTTTGCCGGGCTTCTGGAAAAAATCCAGGCTTACGCGCCCAAAATCGAAAGGCTTCGTTTTATCACGAGCCACCCCAAGGACGCTCATGCTCGGCTTTTTCAGGTAATGCGCGATTTGCCGATGGTTTGTGAGCACCTGCACCTGCCCGTCCAATCCGGTTCCGATAGGATTTTGCGCCGCATGAAAAGGGAGCATATCCGAAGCTGGTATTTGGGGCAGATCGAAGAATACCGGCGTTTGATGCCGGAGGGCGCTTTGACCACGGATATTATTGTGGGTTTTCCGGGGGAGACGGAAGCGGATTTTCTCGAAACCATGAGTTTGATCGAGAAAGCGCGTTTTGACAGCGCTTTTATCTTCCAATATTCCGAGCGGCCAGGGACACCGGCTGTGAAGTTGAAGGATGATATTCCCGAAACCGAAAAGCATCGCCGCCATCAAGCGGCGTTACTGCTTCAGCGAGCCATCAGCCTTGAAATCAATCAGGCGTTAATTGGCAAGACCGTGGAAGTATTTTTTGAAACCGAATCCAAAAAAGACCGTTCCCGTTTTGTCGGCCGCACCCGCGGCTACAAGCGGGTCGTGGCTTTCTCGGAAACCGATTGCATCGGAGCTTTCCGCCTGGTCCGCATCACCGGCGCCGCGGATGAAACGCTTTTAGGTGAAATCGTCCAGTAACTTGCCGGTCATTGTTCTTGCCGGTCCCACTGCCTGCGGAAAATCTCAAGTCGCCTCGGCGCTGGCCAAGCTAACCCCCACTGAAATGATCGCCTGTGATTCCATGCAGGTGTATCGGGGAATGCGGATCTTAAGCCAAGCGCCTTCCAAAACCCACCTGGCTTCATTTCTCAGTCCCGCAAAAGAGTATAGCGCGGCATTGTTCCGGGAGAACGCCGGGCGATTGATTCCTAAAATTCTCGCCAAAAAAAAGACGCCGGTGATTGTGGGAGGCACGGGCCTTTATTTGACCGCTCTTTTGGACGGCTTGTTTCCTGTCGAAGAAGGCGCCTCCTCGAGGGATATGGCATTTCGACGGGAATTGGAAAAAGAGCGTCAGGAAAAGGGCGCCGGTTTTCTTCATGATCAACTGCGGCGAGTGGACCCGCCTTCCGCGGAAAAAATCCATCCCAATGACGTTCGGCGCCTGATTCGGGCGCTGGAGGTGCATCATTTGACCGGACGGCCCTTTTCGATGGAAAAGCCGCGGAGGGAAGGTCTCCGGCGGCAATACCCGTTTTTGATTTTTGTTTTGAATCGTGATCGCGCGGAGCTTTACGCCCGGATCAACCAGCGGGTAGACCGGATGACGCAGGAGGGGCTGGTTGGCGAAGTCCAAAAACTCTTGAAACGTTCGCTTAGCCAGACCGCCGCGGGGGCGCTAGGCATTAAGGAGCTGAAGGCGCATCTGGAGGGACAGGCTACCCTTTCCGAAGCCGTTGAGCTTCTGAAAAAGAATACGAGAAACTACGCCAAAAGGCAGCTTTGCTGGTTTCGCCGAGAAAAGGCCGCGCGGTGGATCGAAATCGCGCCTGACGAAAGACCTAAAGAAACCGCTCAGAAAATTATCAACGTGATTCTTACTTATAAATCCACGACATTCCCCTACCGGTGAATTCAAACCAAAGTCGAGGCCTGAAGATGTTCGGCGATGGGATTGACAAGCTGAAAGAGCTGGTGCTAAACTACATTAGCACTCAATGATTGAGAGTGCTAAAGCGGAGAGCTTATGACGGCAGACCTGAACGCGAGAAAAGATAAAATATTTGATCTCATTGTGCGCTCTTACATTGAAACGGCGGAGCCTGTGGGGTCTCGCACGATTTCCAAGTTGTCGGATCTTGGGCTTTCTTCGGCTTCCATCCGCAATGTGATGGCGGATCTGGAGGAGACTGGGTATTTGGCTCAGCCGCACACGTCCGCCGGGCGCATTCCCACGGATAAGGGTTATCGTTACTGGGTGGACGCGCTCATGCGGCCGGAAGAACTGGCTGAGGAGGAGAAGGAATGGATCCTCCGGGAATTAATGAAGGCCAAGACCATTGAGGCGCTGGCCGATCGCGTGTCCAAAGTGATTTCCGAGCTCACCGAAAACGCCGCGCTTTTATTCATCAAAAATCTGAAACGCGTTTCTTTTTTGAATTATCTTCTGGAAGAGCTTATCCGCGCCGAGAGACTGCAGGATTACTTTGAGGAAGAGTCCGAGCTTTTCGTTGAAGGGGTCTCCCGCATTTTCGACCAGCCGGAGTTCCAGGACGCGCGCAAGATGCGCTCCCTGATCCAACTGTTTGATGAAAAAAGCGAGCTGCTGCAACTCCTGGCCGGGGATTTGGAGCTGGAAGGCGTGCACGTGCATATCGGGCGGGAAAATGAAGGGATGATGCTTGAGAGTATCAGCATTGTCGTGAAAGACTGCTATATCGGCCGGACGCCGATCGGGGGGGTTGCCGTCGTGGGACCGACGCGAATGCATTATCCCAAAGCGGTGTCGGTGGTCAATTTTGTCGCCGATAGCATTACGGAAACGATGCAGAGGTTTTAACATGGAAAACGAAGAGACCAAAAAAACAGAAACATCCGAGAGTGATCAGCTTTTAAGGCTCCGCGCTGATTTTGAGAATAGCAAAAAACGTTTGGAGCGTGAAAAGTGGGACGCCATCAAGTTCGCCAATGAGCGGCTACTCGCCGAGATCCTGCCGGTGGTGGATAATTTTGACCACGCCATGACCAGTCTCGCGGGGGGCCATGAGCCTGAGAAAGTCCGGGAGGGGCTTAAGATCGCTCAGGACGAGCTGCATAAAATTTTGGAACAGCATGGCGTGGAGGTTGTCAAAAGTGTGGGAACCCTATTTGATCCGCGACTCCATGAGGCTGTGGCGGTGGTTGAAAAGACCGACGCCGAAGACGGCACCGTGGTCGAAGAAATTCAACGGGGATACTCTTTGAACGGAAGACTGATCCGGCCAAGTAGAGTGAAAATTGCACAGAGGAAGGAAAATACCAACTGAAGCAGAAGCACGAAATCCGAAGCACGAAACAAATTAGAAATTAAAATGACAAAAATATCAAACAAGAGGTTTGGAAAATTGAAATTTGAAAAATTGGAATTTGTTTCGAATTTCGTGCTTAGTGCTTCGTATTTAAACT
>JACQQX010000058.1 GCA_016206805.1 Candidatus Omnitrophota bacterium | reverse complement strand
GCCCTGTCAGTCGTGAGTCGTGAGTCGTCAGTCGTGAGCGATCCAAACCTACCCACGACCCACGACTCACGACCCACGACGGCCGTTCTCATCACCGGAGGCTACCACACCCCCAACCTCAAACGCCTTCTCAAAGAACAAAACATCTCCTATATCGTCCTAACGCCTCAGATCCTTCATGAGACCAATCAGAAGCGGTATGAAAACCTCCTCCTTCACCAGCAAATTATGAAAAACCCCGTTCCCAATATTTCTTTTACACCCAAAGCGCATACTCTAAATCTAACGCGAAGGCTTGCGGGATATGCCAATCCGGAGGTCCGAGCGGCTATCCTGAATGACCTTATTCCAGATCCCGCCGCTCGTCTTGCGGCTGCGGCCCAATTTAATTCAGGCCGGTCGACGGATGATGCGGCATCTTTTGTGTCGAGATTGAGTATGTTGAACGCCGACACAGATTTTTTAAGGACCGCCGAGGAGATTCGGTCTTGGGCAAAGCGTCCGACAATGCAACCTGATATGGATTTTGTTCGAGCGGCTGTGAAGTTTGCTTACGATGCGGTTTCGCCGCTTTTGCTGCGCGCTGACCTTCCATTTGAAGAAATAGTCTCTGCCGATAGACCGGACAATGTTTTGTTTGGCGGAATAAAGATTAATTTGACGGACGGATCTTATGTTCAGTTTGAAATAAATAATCCGAAAGATTCGATAAAATTTGAAGCGGGCGCGGCATCGAAAAATGATGCGGATCACATGATTACCGACATGCTGGAAGCGCTTGAGAGTAGATCGGAGATTAAGAAGCGGGGGATGGCTTTTCTCGTCCCACTCGAAGAGGTCCTCTGGGCTATTTCCGGATGGACTTTATTGGAGATGCTCGGCAAGTTCCTATGGGATGCGACTCGAGCGGACGAGGGGGCATTTTTTGAGACGAACAGGGAATTTGATCCATTTTTTAATTCGCTTGAACGGGCGCTTGATACCCCTCTTTCGGAAAATGCCGCGCGGATGGCGGCGGACGGCGATCCAAGAAGCGATTCGACTCCTTCTCCGGACGACGATTTGCTCGCTGAGAGCGCGACACCGTTTGCTGATATCCTGCTAGGATTACGGACGTGGCGGGGGGCGGGCTGGGGCGAAACAAAGCTATATTTTGCAACTGATTTTTTTAAAAGCGGTGTTGTTCGGGGCCTTTATCTTTTAGCTGAGCTCCATCGGATTCCTTACTCCTTACATCTGCGGATAAACGTCGATGAGCCTGTCCGCTCACTAAAGAACAATGAAGTTACCGTCGACTATTTCGTCGCTCCTGATCCTGAAAATAAGGAAGAGGCAAGGAAGCGGGATTATTACAAGGGTTCCCTCTGGCTTCAATTTGACTCCGAGGGGCTTTTAACCTCCTATGATGATCCGGGAGTGGACTCCTCTGGGCAAAAAGGATTCCCCTGGCTTCAAAGCTTTTTACACGATTGGCTCGGCTCTCAAATGAATAAGCCTTTTACAAAAGCCAATGACGATTTTATTCAGGCTCCCGAAGACGCGGCGCGGTTGGCGAGTAACGGGAAAAAGATTCCGGGAGAAGTCGGTGGAGGGACGGAAACGCCGGAGGAAAGGGCGGCAAGAGAGGTGTTTGAAGAAATAGTTGGCGACTTCACCGAACGCCAAATAGCGATGCTCCCACTCCTGGTGCCGACGGCTGATAAAAAGGATGACAAGGGCCCGGGCGCGACGATGGTTGACGTTGCATCGTTGACGCTAGAGCAGATTATCGAAAAAGCCTCTTCCTTGCCCAGCGAAATTTTAGGAAGAATCAAAGCGCTAAAGCCCGCTCTCGTACCATTTCCAAGGGATCCCAGCAAAGCTGAGGAAATTAATTCTCTTCAAGAAGAATTGGGTTGGAACGATGCAGGGTTGTTTTACTATTATCTGGTGGCGCTGTCTCTTAGCCAAGACCAAATCAGATCGGTGGGGGAGGGGTCTGAGGCCGGCCAAATCGAAACAAACCCCCAAAGGATTGAGGCTCTACAAGCAGAAGTTCGAGAGAGTCAAGCCGCCGTTGAGGAGGCAAATGAAGAGGTTCGATTTGCTCCAAGCCAAAGCATAAAATTGTTTTACAAAAAACTTGAGGGATATTTTTTGAAATACCATGACGCTAAAAAGCGGTTGAACCTGGCCCAGGGATCCCTGCCCCGGTCAGCCGCCGCCCGGCTGGCCTCGTTTCAAGAATTATTTGGAAATGATAGGACTTTGATTGCACGCGTTCAGCGAGTTTTAACCGAGCACGACTACCTCATCGACTCCGCCGCTGTTGACGCCCTAAATGGTTTGGACGACCCTAGAGCGCTTTTAGTGGTTTTCTTTTTAAGCAAAGAGTACCCCCTCTTTGAAAGAGCGACAACTTTTTTGGCCGGCAAGGGGCCAGCAGGCATCAAGGTCTTAAACCAAGCCCTTCTTGAAACTCGAAATGACGATGTCTACCTTTGCGCCACCCAAGCCCTCGCCGACGCCGGTGAGGCCTCAAAAGACGCAATCCCTGGCCTCACAAAAGCCCTTCTTGAAACTCAATATAACAATGTCTGCCTTCACGCCGCCAAAGCCCTGGCCAACGCCGATGCGGACGGAATCAGAGCCTTAAACCAAGTCCTTCTTGAAACTCGAAATCGCCATGTCACTTTTTATGCTACCAAAGCCCTCGCCGACGCCGGTGAGGCCTCAAAAGACGCAATCCCTGGCCTCACAAAAGCCCTTCTCGAAGCTCGAGATAGCGATGCCCGCCTTCACGCCGCCAAAGCTCTGGCCAACGCCAGTGCGGACGGAATCAGAGCCTTAAACCAAGTCCTTCTTGAAACTCGAAATCGCTATGTCCCTTTTTATGCTACCAAAGCCCTCGCCGACGCCGGTGAGGCATCAAAAGATGCAATCCCTGGTCTCACAAAAGCCCTTCTCGAAGCTCGAGATAGCAATGTTCGCCTTCACGCCGCCGAAGCCCTGGCCAACGCCGGTCCGGACGGAATCAGAGCCTTAAACCAAGTCCTTCTAGAAGCTCGAGATAGCAATGTCCACCTTCAGGCCGCCAGAGCTCTGTCCAACGCCGGTGCGGACGGAATCCAAGCCTTAAGCCAAGTCCTTCTAGAAGCTCAAGATAGCTATGTCCGCTTTCTCGCCGCCGAAGCCCTGGCTAGCGCCGGTGAAGCCGGTGGAGATGCTTTAAAGTCACTTTTAATGGAGGTAGACATAAATAACCAACTAACGGCGCTGATCCACCGGCGGATACTCAAAAGTTCCACCGCCGCGCGGCTGGCGGATGAGATTGTCACGATTGAACGTCTCAATGGCTTGATTGCTGACAACCGGACACCCCAAAAAATCGTTCAAATATCAGCGCCGCTAATGGACCAAATCAAAAACGCTGTGAATTTAAGTCAATTTAGCACTTTTGAGACGCGAAACCTCAAACCAGCCAACTTTATCGGGCTTGGTTCGAATCAAGTTCCTTTTTATCAATTTTCTATTCCCTTATTTTGGAGTTTCATGGCAGAACTCTTGCAGTCAAGCCCTCAGTTAGCGAGAAATTTAGTGAGAGAACTCATAGAGTTAACCGCCGCTGAGCGCCAAAACATAGCTTTCAGACGTATAGAACGAATTGGTGATCTTTTTGTTTCGAAGCAAAGAATTGAAAATTTGATGGCTTTAAAAATGCTGCCTTCCAATGAGGTAATTATCAAAGAAAACGTGTGGAATAACGTTTTAAAAGGCGTCGAATTATCATATTTTGGCCAACGCATTGAAACCGATTTCCGCAATGCAGGCGGCTATTTAATAAACGAAGAATACTCCAGAAAGTACACGGCGGATAAGCCCTCGGGAATGATCAGGCTCAAAAAACAGCCCGTCGGTGGTGATTATTGGGAGGCATTTTATCAATTTTCTGTCCCAGCTTTTTGGGATTTTATCGCCGAACTATTGGAAAACGCCCCATCAACAGCCCGAAGCTTCTTAAGAGAGCTCACTGATTGGGTTCCTTCCGGCGAAGCTGAGACTTTAGCAAAAGAAATCATCCAATCTTGGCCCGGTCGTACCGCCGCGAGGCTTTCCGCTTCGCAGAGTGAGGGCCGGCCAAGCACAAGGCTGTGGGAAGACGCTGGGAATTTTTTATCAACGCCCAATCCCTACGGTGAAATCTTACGGCTGGACACAGGCGAAGGATTAAAACTTTTAGCGGAGCTTTTACTCCGGCACCCCGCGGACAAGGCGACCATACATCCTTTCGATGAAACCGCTGATCCTTACTGGGAATATAAAACAGAAGTGGCGCTTCGGGCTGAAGGCGTCTCCTGGCGAGCCTCTGACAACACTTGGAAACCATTCGAACCTGGAACGACCTTCTACGTTCTTACCGATGGCGCGGTGGGTTACTCGGGGGCCGGCCGCCCGAGTCAACTTGGTGAACCGTTCCGGAACGTCACAGCCGATGAAATTATCAAAGTTTCCTTAAAACGGGAATGGCAAGTTTTAAGGGCGCGCTTGGAGCTTTTGCAAAATCCCCGGATCAAAAATACCGGTGGGGGGCCGCGAGCGGTTCGTGCAGACGAGTACAGAAAAAGAACGCTACTAAGGCAATTGATTTGGAACCGCCTGGAAGAAATAGCGGGCGTGTTAGAATACCCTCTTCCAAATAGCCCAAATGTCCCCGCTCAAAAACCAGATCGAGAAGCCTTAAAGTCCATTCTGGCCGAATTTCGGGATAACCCAAAGGATCTGTGGACAAGTGATAGATATGTCCTGCCTCTGGTTAAAATTGCTTTAGCAAATTTTCCTGACAACGCCGCCCGGCTGGCGGCCGCTTGGTCTTATTTGCCCGAGAAGGTCGTCCTCTTAGCAATGCTTCTGAGGCAGGGGATGATCACTCCCTTTAAAGTGAGATGGGGCCTTGTCGATCCGGCAACTTATGAAAAAATACGGGACTTGCGGCGGGTGGGAATGAAATTTACTGTTCAGTTCGTACCAGAAATCCGGCGTAAAGAAACGCGGAAGCCGGTGATTCTATTTGAGTTGACGGCGCCGACAATAACAGTTCTTACAAAACGGCAGATTCTTGAAATTATCCCGACCGACGCCGCGAGATTGGCGCATTACCAATCAGGGTTCAAAGATCCGGCGATTTGGGAAGGGTTCGAAACAATTTTACAGAAAAACGGATACTCTTGGGATGGGAGCCCATTCAACCCTGACTTCGAACGTCTTTTAAATCAGGCGCGGGGCGGCGACAAAGTCGAGCTTTTGAGGGTCGGGTATATTTTTCAAGAGAGTTTTTTTTCTGTTGATCGTCGTCAGCAGATACTTAACATATTAAGGGGAATCCGTGATCCGCAGGCCGAGGACAGATTAATTAATAT
>JACQQX010000003.1 GCA_016206805.1 Candidatus Omnitrophota bacterium | reverse complement strand
TAGTATATTCTTTTAATCAAGAAAGGACAAAACTATGTCTATCCTTACAAAAATGGCGGTCATGCCCTCTAAGCTGAAGTACAAGCTGGTAGTGTCTTTTTGTTTGATGTCTCTTCTCCCCATTCTTTCGGGAGTGTATGTGGCGTCACTTTTTATTAAATTTCCATTTGAGCTGACCTCCGCCAATTTGGCGGCGACTAGCCTTGTTTTGATTTTTAGTTTGGCGATGTCGCTACTGGGGTATTACGTGGCCAAACAGGTGGTTTACCCGATTATCGATGCCGGCATGGTGGCCAAGAATATCGCCGAGGGCCGGTGGGATATCGAGCGGCAAATTCATGAAATCAAAGGAGCTGATGAGCTGGAAGATCTTTCCAGGAGTTTGCACACGATTTCCACTAACGCCAGAGAATTATTGCAAAAAGTGGAAAAGCTGTCCATGAAGGACAAACTGACCGGTCTTTATAACGCCACTTACATCCGCGAGCGTCTGCAGGAGGAGATCCAGCGGTCGATTCATTACCAGCGTCCCTGCGCGTTCGCGTATCTGGCCATTGACGGTTTTGACGGCTACACGGCCCGTTACGGCGAGGCGGCCTCTGAGGATGTTTTGAAGGCGATGGCCAAAGTTTTTGGAAAGCGATTATCGGAATTTGATAGGGCGGCGCGCATCACCAAAGATGAGTTCGCGATCATTTTGCCGGACAAAAATAAAAAAACCGCGATTGAATTTGTCGAAGCCATGAAGCGGGAAGTGGCCGAGCATCTCCTGGCCAAACCCAACGGACAAAAAATTCATTTTACCGTTTCTATCGGCATCAGCGAGAATCCTCTGGATGGCGTGACCGGGAATGATCTTTTTCGGATCGCGCAGGAGCGCATGAATGCCGCCCGAAAACGGGGAAGCAATCTTTTGGAAGCTTTTGCTTAATCCGTGGAAGGAAATGTCATGAAATCATTGGCCGAAATCTTAAAGTTCGCGGTTTCTAAAAAAGCTTCGGATGTGCATTTGGGGGAAGGAATTATTCCGACGATGCGCGTTGACGGAGATCTTGCGCCCATCTCCGAGACGCCGTTTACCCGGAGTCAATTGATCGGCATGCTGATGGAATATCTTTCTGAGGATAAATTCAAAACTTTTGAAAAGGAGAAGGAGTTGGATTATTCCTTCGGAATCGCCGGAGTGGGCCGTTTCAGGGCCAATCTTTCTTTTCAAAAAGGGGCGGTGGCGGTTGCTATCCGCGCGCTGCCTTTTGAACCCATGACATTTGAGCAGATCGGTTTCCCCATACGGATCGCCGAAGCTTTGGTATCGCGTCCCAGCGGAATGGTTCTGGTGACCGGCGTCACCGGAAGCGGTAAGACAACGACGCTGGCCGCCATGATCGACCATATCAATGCCAATAACGCCTGCCACATCGTGAGCGTGGAGGATCCCATCGAATTTGTTTTCAAAAATAAAAAAGCCATCATCAATCAGCGCGAAGTGGGAACGGACACCCTTTCGTTTCATGCCGGTTTGAAGCATGTGCTGCGTCAGGACCCGGACGTGATTCTCATCGGTGAAATGCGGGACTTGGAAACCATTGAAATCGCGCTGACGGCCGCGGAAACGGGGCATCTGGTTTTCGCGACTCTGCACACGCCGGACACCGTCCAGTCCATCAATCGCATGATCGACGTTTTTCCGGCCCATCAACAGCAGCAGGTTCGCATTCAACTTTCATTTGTTCTGCAGGCGGTGATTTGCCAGCAGCTTTTGCCTAAAGTCGGCGGAGGATTGGCGCTGGCTTCTGAAATCATGATTGCCAATTCCGCGGTCCGCACGCTGATCCGTGACTCCAAGGCCCATCAGATTTATTCCTCCATTCAAATGGGGCAAAAAGAAGGCATGCGCACGATGAATATGAGTTTGGCGGAGCTGACAAAAACCGGAAAGATCAGCAAGGAAACCGCTTTGGAACGCACTTCCGATTTCGCGGAACTGGAAAGGCTTCTGGCGATGAAATGAAAAAGATAAATCCCAAACAACTGGGCGAGCTTTTGATCGAACAAAAACTGATCAGCCCCGACAATCTGGCCGAAGCCCTCAAACTCCAAAAGGAAAAGGGAGGGCTGATCGGGCAGATTTTGGTGTCATTGGGGTATGTGTCCGAAGAGGCGATCGCGCAGGCTTTAACGGCGCAATACGGTTTTCCTTATCTGCCGCTGGCCGGTTATGAAATCGATCCGGAGATCGCCAATATCATTCCGGAGAACGTGGCCCGCCAATTCGGGCTGGTGGCGGTGGACCGCGTCGGCAGCATTTTGACGGTGGCCATGTCCAATCCGCTGAACACCTCCGCCATCGAAGACGTGGAAATGACAACCAGTTTGAAACTCCAAATCTTTGTCGCCACCACAACCGATGTGAACGAAGCCATCAAGCGGAGTTATAAAGCCTAACCATGTCATCGACCCTTAAAGAGCGTTTAACCCAGGTATTGGTCCAAAACGGCACTCTGACGCGGGAGAAACTGGAAGAGGCGCTGAAAATCCAAAAACAGCGCAAGGAGCGCATCGGAGATGTTCTGGTCCATCTGGGGTATATTTCTCCGGATAATTTGACGGAGGTTTTGAGCGCGGAGCTGGGGATACCGGCCATCCATCTTCACCGCTACAAAATAAGCCCGAAAGCCACGGCGCTTGTTCCCCGAAAACTGGCGGAGCATTACACGCTGATCCCCGTTTCTGTTTTTGGAACCATGCTGACGGTAGCGATGGCCGATCCGATGAATATCGAAGCGCTGGACGATATCCGCCGCCTGACCGGCATGGAGACGCGCACATTGGTTGCCGGCGAAAAAGAGGTGAGGGAGGCCATCGAGCTTTATTACGGTGAAAATATTTCGGAAAAATTGGAAGACGCGGCCAAAGGCATCGCTGAAGAAGGACTTCAGATCGAAGAGGAGGCCGCCGGTCCTCAAAAAAGCGTTCAGGAACTTCTGCGGCTGACAGAGGAAGAACCGGTTGTGAAACTGACCAATTCCATCCTGGCTGACGGGGTGAAGCGCCGCTCAAGTGATATTTTTATTGAACCGGAGGAGCAGAATCTCCGCGTGCGGCTGCGCGTGGACGGTTTGCTGCAAGAGGGGCTCTTGGCGTCGCGGGCGATGCACGCGGGGGTGGTCTCCCGCATCAAAGTCATGTCGAACCTCGACATCGCCGAGCACCGCGTGCCCCAAGACGGCCGTTTCAAAATAAAAATGCGCGACCGGGAAGTGGATTTTCGTGTGTCGGTGCTGCCGACTTATTTCGGAGAAAAGGTGGTGCTGCGCGTTCTGGATAAGGATCAGGCGGTTCTGGATATTGAAAAGCTGGGGTTTGAGCCGGAGCCGCTGGCGGCGTTGAAAAAAGCGGCCGCGCATCCGCACGGCATGATCGTGACTTGCGGTCCGACCGGTTCCGGGAAAACCACGACACTTTACTCCGTTTTAAAACTCATCGATACGCCCGATAAAAATATCGTGACGGTGGAAGACCCCGTTGAATTCCAGATCGAAGGCATCAATCAGGTGCCCATTCGTTCGGAAGTGGATTTGACCTTCGCCGCGGCACTGCGATCAATACTGCGTCAGGATCCCGATGTGATCATGGTGGGTGAAATCCGCGACGCGGAAACGGCGGATGTGGCGATCAAGGCCGCGTTGACCGGGCATCTGGTTTTAAGCACGCTGCATGCCACAACCGCCGCGGGAGCCGTGACCCGGTTCATCAACATGGGCATCGAGCCGTTTCTGATCACTTCCAGCATCTTGCTGGCCGGGTCCCAAAGACTGGTGCGCAAAGTTTGCATGAAATGCCGCGAAGCCTATGAGCCGGCCAAAGAGTTGATTCGCCAACTGGGAATCACGGACCGGCATCTGGCCGGGCAGAAAAAAATAGTGTTTTACCGCGGAAAGGGGTGTGAGTTCTGCGGCAAAAGAGGTTATAGCGGCCGCGCGGTTTTATTGGAAGCCCTGGTATTGTCTCCGGCGGTAAAAAACTTGATATTAAAAAGCGCCCAGGAATATGAACTCAAAAAACAAGGCCGGAAGGAAGGAATGAAGACTTTGCGGGAGAACGGCATCGCTAAAATCCTGCAAGGGGTGACGACTCCGGAGGAAGTGATGCGCGTCACCGTGAAAGACGAGGAAGACTGATGAAAAATTTGAGCGAACGCGTCATCGAAGTCCTTAAAAAATCCAAGCGGCTCTCGGAGGAAGATCTCCAGAAGGCGCTGATGGTCTATGCCAAAGAGGGCAGGGGCAAGCTGCGGGATGTGCTGGTGCATCTGGGGCTGATCACCGAAAAAGAATTGCTGTCGCTTTTGAGTGAGGAGCTGAAGGTTCCCTTTTTGAACCTGGCCAAATACAAAGTGAACCAGGAGTTGGCCAAACTGATTCCTGAAAAACTGGCCCGGAAGCACCAAATTATCCCAATTTCCAAGATCGGCGGCACGCTGACCATCGCCGTCTCCGATCCGCTCAATGTGGTGGCGGTAGACGATATCTCGCTTTTTACCAAGCATAAAATCGAATGTGTGGTCAGCCCCGAAAAAGACATCCGTGACGCGCTGGATAAGCTGTATATCTCGGAACATGACTCCATGAGCGAGGTTATGAAATCCATCGCCGGGGACGATGTGACCTTGATGAAAGATGAGGAGGATGGTGATGTGCACGCGGCCGGCGGCAAGGAAACCGACGCGCCGGTGGTGCGCATCGTGGATCTTTTGCTGCGCGAGGCCTTCAAGCGCAGGGCCAGCGATATCCACATCGAGCCTTTTGAGAATATCGTTCGCGTGCGCTACCGGGTGGACGGCGGGCTCGAACAGGTGCTCACGATTCCCAAGAAAAATCAAAACGCTGTTTTGACGAGGCTTAAAATTTTATCCAAACTCGACATCACTGAAAACCGGATTCCCCAGGATGGAAGGTTTAAAACACGGCTTCATGACAAGGAAGTGGATTTCCGTGTTTCCATTCTACCGGTTTACTACGGCAATAAGGTGGTTATGCGTCTCTTGGACAAAAGCGCGATCAGCGTGGGCCTGGACAACTTGGGTTTTTCACAGGATTCCTTGAGGGATTTAAAGACCGCGATTTCCAAACCTTTCGGCATGATTCTCATCACCGGCCCAACCGGCAGCGGTAAATCGACAACCCTTTATTCCATTTTGAATCAACTGAACACCCCTGAAAAAAACATCATCACGATCGAAGACCCGATTGAATACCAGGTCAGGGGCATTACGCAAATCCAGACCAAATCGGAAATCGGCCTGACGTTCGCCAGCGGACTACGGGCTGTTCTGCGCCAAAGTCCGGATATCGTGATGGTCGGTGAAATCCGCGACGCCGAAACCGCGGACATCGCCATCAAAGCCTCTTTGACCGGACAGCTGGTTTTGAGCACGCTCCACACCAATGACGCCGCCGGAGCGATGACGCGTCTGATGGATATGCATGTCGAGCCGTTCTTGATCGCCTCCAGCGTCATTCTTGTGGCCGCGCAGCGTCTTTGCCGGAAACTCTGCCAGTTTTGCAGGGAAAAAACGGATATTCCCAAGGAAGTTTTTGAGCGCATGAAAATGGACCTGAAGGCCGGTGTCTATTACAAGCCGCGCGGCTGCGATAAATGCAATCAGTCCGGCTACAAGGGAAGAATGGGCATTTTGGAGACGCTTTTGGTGGACGATACGATGCGGGATATGGTGATACGGCGGGCTTCTTCTTATGAAATCAAAGATTATGCCGTGAAAAATGGAATGTTGACGCTTTATCAGGACGCGATGCGCAAATTCCGCGAAGGATTGACGAGTTTGGATGAAATCGTCCGCGTGACGACGGGGGATGAATAAACATGGCTTTATACCGTTATACGGCAAAGGATAAAACCGGCAAAAACGTCACCGGCACTTCGGAGGCCATCGACCAAAGGGCGCTGATTGACCATCTGCGCCGGGAATCGCTGGTCATTCTTTCCATTGTCGAGGAAAAGGAGAAGAAAAAGACATCTTTCGGTTTTAAATTTGAAAGCCGCGTGAAGTTGGGGGAGCTGGTGCTTTTCTCCCGTCAGCTGGCCACGCTGATCGATAGCGGCATTCCGCTGGTCCAGGGACTGGAAATCCTGACCGAGCAGATTGAAAATAAGAATTTTAAAACCATCGTCGCCGAAGTGAAGCGGGACATCTCGGCGGGCTCGGCGTTTTACGACGCGTTGTCCAAACACCCCAAGGCTTTTTCGACACTGTTTGTGCAAATGGTCAAAGCCGGCGAATCCAGCGGCGCCTTGGACAGCATCATGGATCGTCTGGCCGGCTATTTGGAAAAGACGGATCACCTGGTCCGTAAAGTTCGATCGGCGATGGTTTATCCGGCGGTGGTCACCACGATGGCTATCCTGATCACGCTGGTACTGATGATCAAAGTGGTGCCTGTTTTTAAATCGATGTTTCAGGATTTTGGCGGCACTCTGCCGCTGCCGACGCAAATTCTGGTGACGATCAGCGATATTTTAATTCAAACCTTCTTTTTCTGGGTAGCGGGAATCATCATCGCGGTGTTTATGCTCAAGCGGTATTTTTCGACCGAGAAAGGTTCGTTGGCGCTGGACATGTTCAAGCTCAGGATGCCTGTTTTTGGCGTGCTTTTCCGCAAGGTCGCCGTGAGCAAATTTTCCCGCACGTTGGCGACGCTGGTTAAAAGCGGCGTGCCGATTTTGAGCGCTTTGGAAATCGTCGGCAAGACCGCCGGAAATAAAGTCATCGAAAAAGCGGTGGAGAAGGTCAAAATAGGAATCCGGGAAGGGGAGACCATCAGCGCGCCGCTTCAAAAAAGCGGAGTGTTTCCGCCGCTGGTGGTCCGCATGATGGCGGTGGGGGAACAGACCGGAGAACTTGAAAAAATGCTCACCAAGATCGCCGATTTCTACGATGATCAGGTGGACGCGGCCGTTTCGGGACTCACCAGTCTCATCGAGCCGCTGGTGATCGCTTTTCTGGGCATTGTCATCGGCGGTATCGTGATTTGCATGTTCCTTCCCATCTTTAAAATTTCGACGTTGATTCAATAACATGAAAAACAGCGCCGGATTCACTCTTCTGGAAGTCATGATGGTGGTGGCCCTTATCGGGCTTCTGGCGGCCATCGCGGTGCCCGAATTCCAGAGGTCGCGGGATAGGGCCAGGAACAGCATTTGTGTCAATAATTTGCGGTTGATCGAAGCGGCCAAAGAACAATACGCGATTGAAAATAGTTTGGGATCGGGCACCGCCACGGCTTCGGCCAATTGCACGCCTTATTTGAACCATGGCGTTTTTCCGATTTGCCCCGGCACGTCCGCGCCTTATACCACCAACCCCATCGGGAGCTTTCCGGTCTGCGCCTTATCGGGGGCGACCGCCGGCGCTTCTCCTCCCAGCCACCGCCTGGATTGATTATTTGACAAAAGTGCTGTCTCGTGATATACTTCGCTTAGAAATGGAGAAACTTGATAAGAGATACTAACTCTTATCAAGATGTCTTTTTCTATAAGGTGGATAAATAAAGGAGCAATCATATGATCATCAACAGAAATAACAAGGGTTTTACCCTTGTGGAAATCATGATCGTTGTGGCCATCATCGGTCTTTTGGCCGCGATCGCGGTACCGAACTTCGTTCAGGCCAGAAATGCCGCGCGGAGCAGTACTTGTATCAATAACCTGCGCCTCATTGATTCAGCCAAAGAACAGTACGCGATTGAAAATAATGTCGCTTCCGGCGGCGCGGCAACATCGGCTGACATCGTCGCCTACTTGAAAGGCGGCGCCATGCCGACTTGCCCGTCAGCAGGAGCGTATACCATCAACAATGTGGGAACGCTGCCCGTTTGTTCGCTTTCCGGTTCCGCCTCCGGCATGACACCGAAGAGCCACAGACTCGACTGATCGTTCTTTAACCGGTTATCGTGTAGGGGTACGCTGATTTCGGCGTACCCCTGCATTTTTTATAAGCGCAGGGTTCCATGAGCGTTTCCGCACCCATCCGATATCCCCGTTTTATGGCCACGCTTTGCCTGACGGCTGTGATTTTTTGTCTGTACAGTATTTCCCTCGGGCATAATTTTTTATTCGATGAAGACAACATTATTCTTCTGAATCCCATTTTGCGCAGTCCCGCTTATATCTGGCAGATTTTAAGCGGCGGTTTTTTTCAGCCTCCGATCGGCACCGAAGCGATGTGGCACAGTTATTACCGGCCATTGACGCTTTTGAGTTTCGCGGTGGATTTTTGGATATGGAAGGTCAATCCGCTGGGTTACAATCTCACCAATACTTTTTTGCACATGGGCATCGCCTTTCTTTTTTACCGGCTCCTGGCCCGTATCGTTAAAAGCGAACTGGCCGCTTTCTTGGCGGCGCTGCTTTATATTTCTCATACCCTTCATACCGAATCCGTGACTTACATCGCAAGCCGAGGGGACCTTTTTGGGGCGCTCGCGACTTTAGCGGCGCTGCATTTTTATTCTCGGGGACGGTGGGGAGCAACCGCTTTGATTTACGCTCTTTCTCTTTTTTTTAAAGAAAACTGTATCCTGATACCTGTCTACTTGATTTTGTGGGATATCGCCTTTATTCGAACGCCGCTGAAGAAACTCCCCGCGCGTCTTTTGCCGTTTGCGGGAGTTTTAGCGTTTTATTTTCTTTACCGGAAGTTTCTTTCGGGCGTGCCGTTTGGCCCCGGCGTGGTGGAGTGGCGTGAGGCAACACTACGGTTTTTATCGATGGGCCCGCCGTTTTTAAGCTATTTAAAAGCGCTGGTGGCGCCGGAGCCCTTCAAGTTTTGCGAAAGCATCGATTTCGCGACCCGTTTTCAGGATCCGGTGGTGGCGCAAACGCTTTTTGTCATGGCGCTCGCGCTCACCGGCTGGGCGCTGACCTGGCGTTATCGCGGAGCGGCATTTTTTGGGATGAGTTTTTTTCTGGCCAGTTTCACGCCTTCGCTTCAAATCGTTCATTTCAACCCCGAATGGGCCGAGCATTATTTCCTGCTTCCGGCGATGGGCTTGTCCATTGCGCTGGCCGCGCTTTTTCATAAAATTCTACAAACCTCAAGGCGGTGGAAAATGGCTTTCTTTGGGCTTGTTTTCACGCCGTTCTGGATTTTTATTTCGCTGAGGACATACCAGAGGAACAGTTTTTATAAAAGCACCGCGCGCTATTACACGGCGCTTGCCCAAAGTCCGTCGCCTTACGCGTATTATGGGTATATCAATTTGGGAATCATGGCCGTCATGCGGGGGTCATGGGACGAAGCCTTCGTGCCGCTTAAAACCGCCTGGCATATCTATCCCGAGGCCGAGTCCAATAATTATAATCTCGGACTTTATTATTATCACAAAGGAAAGTACGAGGATGCCGCGCGTCATTTCACCAAAGCCTACGAAACGCCCATTGGCGTGCATCAGCCGGCGGACCTGATCGCGCTGGCGCAGACATTGATGAAATTGGAGCGCTATGATGAGGCGATCGGTCATTTGCGGGAAGTTCAGAAAAAATCGCCGAAACTTTTCCTGGTCTATAAAAATCTTATCCGGGCATACGAATATTCCGGTCGTCCGGACCAGGCGTTGGAATGGGCCAATAGGGGTTTGGAATTATTTGACGGAAAAAAAGAGCATCCGATTGAGCACGCCGCGCTTTTGTCGGAAACGATTCTTTTGGCCTATGTCAACGAATGGGATGAGCTGGCCGACGAGAAGATCGATGTGACGCTTCGCGAGCACGCGTCGCGGCCCTGGTATGGGGACGCGGCAAAACTGATGAAGGGGACCATCACGCTCGCCGAGTATGAAAAGTTGATGCATACCCAATACATGCACAATGAAAAAGACGCGCATTATGTCATTTTGATGGCGCATGTGCTGAATCACCGCTGGCGGGAAGCCTCTGAATTCCTGAAAGATCACAAAGAAATGATAGAAAAAGAGGCGGATGACGTTTTGATTTCCAATAAAATCATCCAACGCGCGGAACGGTCTATCGCCGCCGGACTCGCAGTTTAAACAATTTTAATATATAATTAGCGTTAGCATGCATAAATCAGTCAAAGAATCTTTGTGTGTGGGCATCGATATTGGCGATTATTCTGTTAAAGCCATTGAGATGTCTAATGGTCCGGCGGGCCGCCAGATCCGATGGGCGGGCATGGCGCCTACTTTAAAGGAGTTGTTCGGGGGGCGCGTCCCTCCGCGGCAGGCGCGCATTTCTGTTTCCGGGCCTTCCGTTCTCATCCGCCGCGTCACGCTTCCGATGATGACGCATCTGGAGCTCGAGGGAGCGATCCGTTTTGAAGCCGAAAGCCACATCCCTTTTCCCATCAATGACTGTATTCTGGATTTCCAGATTTTAAACCCGGTTCCTGAAAAGCGCGCGATGAATGTGCTTTTGGTGGCGGCCAAGCGCGACTTTATCCAGGGGCGGATCAAGCTGTTGACGGAAGCGGGGATTCCTCCGGAGCTTATTGATGTGGATATTTTCTGTTTGATCAACGCGTTTGAAATGTTGAGCGAGTCTTCCGGGAAAAATTTGTATGGGCTGCTGGATATCGGGCACGAGACCAGCGCTTTCGCGATCGTGCAAAATAACCTTCCTTATTTCGTGCGGGAGATATCGGCCGGATCCCATGAGGTTACCAAGGCGCTGATGCTGATGAAAAATATTCAGGAGGCGGAGGCGGACCGGTTGAAGAAGGCCGCGGCGCCGGAGATGTCGGAAGATTTGAAAACAGCCACCCAAAAAGGTTTTGACCATTTGGTGGATGAGATCAAGCATTCGATTGATTATTTTGAAAATGAGGCCGGGGAGGAGCTCAAGTCCATCTGGATCAGCGGGGGCGGGGCGTTGTCGGCGGGCGCGGTGGATTGCCTGGCCGCGGCGCTGGGAAAGCAAGTGCTGATCTGGAACGATGGCAAGAAATTGGACGTCGCCGAGACGGCCGACAAAAAACTTTTTACCGAACGTTCCGCCGAGTTTAACGTGGCGTTGGGAATGGTGTTAAGGGGAACCAGCGGATGATCGAGATCAATCTCCTGCCGGAAGAGCTGCGTAAAAAAGAAGCGCGCTTTGTTTTCCCGGCCATCGCTTCCAAAAAGGTTTTAATTCGGGGGCTCTTGGTTTTCTTCGGCGTCCAGCTTCTTTTATTTTTATGGGTTTTCGCGGCGCGGTTGGAGCTGGTGAGGGTGAAGGCCCAAACCAACGCGCTCAACCGGTCACTGGGGGAAATCACCCGCCTTAAAACGGATATCGCCGTTACCGAGGGAAGGCTTAAAGATTTCCGGAAGGTGACGGCCCGGCCGTTTTATTGGACAACGGTTTTAAACGCGATCTCGGATTCGGTGACAAAAGGCATTTGGCTGAAGAGTCTTGCCCTTGAGGCCGGCGCGCAAAATACCCGTATTTTGAAATTGCAGGGCAGTGTGATCGGCCCCGGACAAGAGACAGCCTATGTCGGAAAGTTTATCAAGGAGTTGAAGGACAATCCGGCGCTGGCGCCGCTTTTTGTCAGTGTGGAGCTGTCCACGATGAGCCAACGAAAAATTTCGAACTACGATGTCTATGATTTCACGGTTGTGTGCATGTTCCAGAAGGAAAAAATATGAAGATCCCAATTCCCGCGGGACTCATGGCCAGGCTGCCGATCGATAAGGTGACGCGCGCTTTGAGCGGGCGCAATCCCCGTGAACGCGTGATGCTGCTGGGTCTTTTGATCGCGCTGGCGCTGGCTTTGGATTTTATGATTCTCATCAGGCCGGTCGTGGGCGGGATTTTTAAATTGATGCCGGAAGTGTCCCAAGCCAGGCAGGCATTGGCCGAGCTTAAAGAAGACAAAAAAAATGAGGCGTCGATCCGCAAACGCTGGCAGGACATGACAACGATGTTGACCGAAAACGAAAAAGCGTTTGTCGCCAAAAGCGAAGTTCCGGCGGTTTTGGAAAAGTTATCGCAGTTGGCTTTAAGCTCCGGCGTGCGCATTATGGCGGTCAATCCCATTGAATCCAAGGCGGGGGCGTCGCGTTACGCGCCGGTTCCCATCCGCGTCAGCGCGATCGCGGGGACGCATGAATTGGGGCAGTTTCTCGCGAAGCTGGAGGGAGGGGAAACCTTCTTTAAAGTGTCGGAATTGAGCGTGACGGCCAATCCCGCGGATGAGCGCCGGCATATGGCGCAGTTGGAAGTGACCGCCTACACGAAAGGCCAGCCATGAGAAGGTGGATTCTTTCGCTCGCATTTGGTATTATTTTTCAGACCAGCCTGGGTTACGCGGATGAGGTCAAGAGTTTGTACGACTCTCATGGCAAGCGGGACCCCTTCATGCCGCTGGTTTCGCTGACGGCCCGGCAGGCGGCCGGTCTTTTGAGCGTTCAAAATATTGAAGACCTTCGCGTGGAAGGGATTGTGCATGATCCCAAAGGATCCATGGTGATTGTGAACGGGTCGCTCATGAAGGAAGGGGAAGAGGCCGCCAGCGTTAAAGTCGTCGATGTTCAGGCGGCCGGCGCTACTTTCCTGGTGAACGGTGTCGAGGCTTTTGTCCCTATTTATAAAGAGGAATCGAAAGGATAACCCATTGCTTAAAAAGTCAGGCTTATTCTTTCTCATCATGCTGGCGCTGGCCAACACTTGTCCGGCTTTCGGAGTGGATGAAGCGCCGGCTCCGGCAGCGTCGGCGCCGGCGTCCGCGCCTGAAGCGGCGGCGGTTGAGCCGGAAGCGCAAGTCAGCTCTCCCGGCAATGTCACCATTGATTTTAAAGACGCGGATATTCAAAATGTTTTACGCATCCTTTCTTTCAAAAGCGGCGTCAATATCGTCGCCGGCAAAGATGTGACGGGGACGGTTACGATGCGTCTGGTGGACGTGCCTTGGGAAAAGGCGTTGGACGTGGTTTTAAAAACATACGGTTACGCGTATGACCGGGATGACAACATCATCCGGGTCGCAACGCTCGAAGCGCTGCAAAAAGAAGAGCTTTCTACCGAAGTTTACACGCTCAACTACGCTTCCGCCGCCGAGGTGGAGGCTTCGGTTAAAAATATTTTGAGCGAGCGCGGCAAAGTGCGCGCCGACGCGCGTTCCAATACGCTTATCGTGACGGACATGCCCACCACCTTGCAAAATGTGGCCAGGGTGATCGAGCGGCTGGACCGGGCGACGCCGCAGGTGACTATACACGCCAAGGTTATTGAAACGACACTCGGGGACTCCGAAAGAATGGGCATCAAGTGGAATGCCCGCGTGGGCGTCAGCGGATCGGGCAGGCCCAGCACTTTTCCATTCGAGGCGCGCGAGCTTTTGCCCAAATCGATTCGGGGGTTTTTCCCGGAGGGGCGGGGGACTCAAACATCCGCCACAAGCGTCGGGACATCCAGTTCAACCACTTCCACCACGGTCGCGGATTTTCCGACGGCCGATCACGCGCATTCGGCGCTTTTTCCCGTCGCGGACAAGGATGAGTTTACGTTTGGAACGCTGGACTTCACTCAATTTCAGGCGATTTTGGAATTGATCAAAAGCCGGAGTGACGCCAAGATCCTTTCCGAGCCGCGCGTGACGACGTTGAATAACAAGGAAGCGAAGATTTTGGTGGGGGAAGTCATCGCGATCCCCACTTTTGAGAGAAACAGCACGACCGGACGCATGGAAATCACCGGTTACACCGACCGGGACTTGGGCATTCGCCTTTCCGTGACCCCGCAGATTAATGACCAAAGAGAGATTGTCGTGGACATTCACCCGGAGATCAGCAATCTCCTGGGTTATGACGATTTGACAACGGATATCAAGGCACCGCGTTTTTCGACCCGCGAGGCGCAGACTCAAGTGCGCATCCGGGACGGTGAAACCATCGCTATTGGAGGATTGATAAGAGAGAACACTGTAGACACTAAAACGAAATTCCCCATTCTGGGTGATTTGCCCTTATTGAGTAAGTTTTTCAGCCATACGGATAAAACGGTTCAAAAGACCGATCTTTTGTTTTTCATGACGGTGAATATCGTTCAGGAAAAACTGCCGCTGCCCAAGGGGCAAGCGGTTTAATTAATTCATTAAAACAAGTTTTTAAACAAGGGCCCGCGATCCTCACCCAGGATCATTCGCGGGCCCTTGTTTGTTAAATGAGCGCATAACTTGCGACGCGTTAGCGTCGTCAAGTTATCCGCGCGTTCGCCACATAGCATCGGCGAATCCGTCCAAAATGCTTTGTGGACGAATCCGCCGAGTATTTTGGCGGAAATTTACCCCGAGGAGGCGTCCTAACGCCGACGAGGGATCTACCATTCTGAGGAGTATATGAAAAAAGAAATATTGGTGAATAACGAGTTTAATTCCAAAAAAGTCGCCGTCATCGAGGACGGCCGTTTGGAAGAGTTTTATGTGGAGCGCGAGAGCGACAAGCAGCTGGTCGGCTCAATTTTTAAAGGCAAGGTCAGTTCCATCGTGCCGGGAATCGGCGCGGCTTTCATCGATATCGGTTTGGAGAAGAACGGCTTTCTCTATGTGACCGATGTGGTGGGGCAGGGGACGGGCTTGGAGGCCGAAGAAGCGGTTTATGTGGAAAATGGCGACAAGCCTCACACAACCCCTCCTCCCGGCCGACGGGACCGGCATGAGCCTATTCCACATATTCAGGACGTGCTGAAAAAAGAACAGGAAGTGCTGGTTCAGGTGGTGAAGGAACCGTTTGGCACCAAGGGCGCCCGGCTCACCTGTCAGATCTCCTTGGCCGGACGTTTTGTGGTTTTCATGCCGTATCATCCGCATGTGGGGATTTCCAAGCGCATCGATGACCGCAAGGAGAGGGAGAGAATCCGCCAGATTATCAAAAGTATCGCGCTTCCCAAGGAAGCCGGTTTGATTGTCCGTACGGCCGCCTCGGGGTGTGATCCGAAAGTGCTGGAACGGGATATCCGTTTTCTGATTCATCAATGGCGTCTCATTCAAAGACGTCACGCCACTCAAAAAGCGCCGGCGGTGGTTCATGAGGAATATGGCCTTGTGCTCCGCATGGTCCGTGACGTTTTGACCGAGAGCTTCGACCGGCTGGTTGTCAATGACCGGGAGGAATTCAAGCGCGTGGACCGCTTTATGCGAGCGGCGGTCCCCAACCTGCGGCCCAAACTGACGCTGTACACCGGGGATTCTTCGCTTTTTGCCGCGCATGGCGTTCAGCGGGAAATCGATAAGATCTATGAGCCGCGAGCGACGCTTAAAAGCGGCGGGCATATCGTGATCGAGCAGACCGAAGCGCTGGTCGCGATCGACGTCAATACCGGTAAATTCACCGGAACGCGGAATCTTGAGGAAACCGCTTATCGCACCAATTGCGAGGCGGCCCGTGAAATCGCCAAGCAAATCCGTTTGCGGGATTTGGGGGGCATCATCATCATTGATTTTATCGATATGGATCAGCATGATCATCGCCGGTCCGTGTTGAAAATCCTCGAAGAAGCGGTCAAGCGCGACCGGGCGAAGACCAGTGTCCTCAACCTGTCCCAGCTGGGTCTTGTGGAAATGACGCGTCAGAGGATGCGCCGCAGTTTGGAAGGCGCTTCCACCCAAAAGTGTCCCTATTGTCAGGGCCGCGGCATTGTCAAATCCAAAGAAACCGTCGCCTCGGAAGCGCTCCTGAAGCTGTCTCAAACGCTTAAGCCGGTCAGGCGGGAACACTTTGAATTGACCGCTTTTCCGGATGTCATCGAGGTCTTGAGCCGCGATAGTTCGCGCGCGGTGCGGTCCATCGAGAACCAGACCCAGAACCGGGTGAGCCTGGTGGCCGACGCCCATATGCATGTGGAAGAGGTGCGGGTGAAGAGAATCCTTGACAGGCGCAAGAAGCTCTGGTAACTTTTACAACTTATGTTTGCGGTCATCAAAAGCGGTGGAAAACAGTATAAAGTGGCCGAAGGCCAGGTCCTCGAGATCGAGCGCATGCCGCTTGGCAAGGCCAAGACGGTGAAGCTGGATCAGGTGCTCCTGCTTTCTCAAGACGCTTCGCTCCAGGTGGGACGCCCTCTGGTGAAGGGAGCCTATTGTGAGGTGGAGATCGTCGGGGAAGTGAAGGGCCCCAAGGTCATTTCCTTCAAATACATCCGCCGCGAAAAATCGGCCACAAAAATCGGCCACCGCCAAAAGTATCTGAAAGTTAAAATAAAATCCATACACAAGGATAGTCGTGAGTCGTGAGTCGTGGGTCGTGAGCAAGCCAATCTCACGACTCATCCCTCACGACCGACGACTGGTTTTCAATGGCGCATAAAAAAGGTCTAGGCAGTTCTAAAAACGGTCGCGACTCCCAGTCCAAACGCCGGGGCGTTAAGCGCTTCGCCGGCGAGCTTGTTTCGGCCGGGAGCATTATCATCCGTCAAAAAGGCAGCGTGTTTCTTCCCGGACGCTACGTCAAGCAGGGCCGCGACTTCACGCTTTTTGCCCTCAAAGACGGCGTCGTCAACTTCAAGCCCTCCAACCGGGTCCACATTATTCCGTCTGAGCAATAATCCGTTGGTTCACTATGTTCGTTGACGAGGCCCTTATTGTTTGCGCCGCGGGCCGCGGAGGCAAGGGTTGTCACAGTTTTGATCGTTCCAATCCCCGCCGGCCGCGCGCCAATGGCGGCGACGGGGGCGACGGCGGTTCGGTCATTATCGAAGCCCGCCCCAACATCCAAACTCTTCTTGATTTCCAATTTAACCGCAATTTTACGGCCAGTGACGGCGCGCACGGCGGCAGCAATCATAAAAATGGCGCCAGGGGGTCCGACCGGGTGATTGGGGTGCCAGCCGGCACCGAAGTGATTCATCAGGCCACCGGCGATCTCCTGAGGGATCTCGACGCTATCGGCGCGCAGGTGGTGGTTTGCCGCGGCGGGCAGGGCGGGCGCGGGAATGATCGGCATCATCACGCGGCCGAAGGGCTGCCCGGCGAGGTTCGTGAAATCCGTTTGAAGTTGAAGTTGATCGCGGACATCGGGATTATCGGTTTCCCGAACGCGGGCAAATCCACTTTTATTTCCCGCGTTTCAAACGCGCGCTCAAAAGTCGCCGCTTATCCTTTTACGACTAAAAATCCCATACTCGGTGTGGTAAAATTTGATGACGGCGACGCTAAGGTGCTGGCGGATATTCCCGGTATTATTGAAGGCGCCCATGCCGGCCGGGGGATGGGCCTTGAGTTTTTAAAGCATGTGGAGCGCACCAAAGCGCTTTTGCACATCATTGACTTCGCGGCGGTCGATGGGCGCGACCCATTGTCCGATTATCAGGCGATCCGGCAGGAATTGGGCCGTTACTCGCCGGCTTTGGTTTCTAAAGAGGAAGTCGTGGCGGCCAATAAAATGGATGTGCCGGAAGCGCGTGAACATTTGAAAAAATTCAAAAAGAAAATCAAAAAAGAAATTTATCCCATTTCCGCGGTGACCGGCGAGGGATTGGACGAGCTTTTGAACCGATTGAGGAAGGTTAAATGAAGATTTCTCGGCGCAAGCGCCTCGAAATGACAAAAAATGTTCGCCTCGAAATGACAAAAAATGTTCGCCTCGAAATGACAAAAAATGTTCGCCTCGAAATGACAAAGAAAATTCGGAGCATGGTCATTAAGATCGGCACCTCGGTTTTGACGCGTGAGGGCCGTTTTGACCGGACGATCATCGGGAATCTCTCGAAAGAAGTGGCCGTTTTTCTCAAAACCGGCGCCCGCGTGTGCATCGTCACTTCCGGGGCCATTGGCGCGGGCATGACGCTTTTGAAACTGAAGAGCCGGCCCAGCTCCATGCAGGGTCTGCAGGCGGCCGCGGCCGTCGGACAACGCTATTTGATGCAGTGTTATGAAGAAGCTTTCGCGCGTTATGGATTCTCCACAGCCCAGGTGTTGTTGACTTGGGATGATATGGTCTCGCCGAAACGGTATTTGAACGCCAAAAATACGCTGAAACAAATCCAGGACTGGGGACGCGTGCCCATCATCAATGAAAACGACACGGTGGCTACCGATGAAATCCGATTCGGAGATAACGACAGGCTTTCCAGCCTGCTGGCTATTCTCATCCAGGCGGACGCGCTGGTGATTCTTTCCAATACCAATGGGCTTTATCGGGGCGGGGATCATGGCCGCCGGATCCCGATCGTTGAAAAAATGGGGACGGATATCTTCGCGCACGCGCGCGAGAAGAAAAATGATTTCACGGTCGGCGGAATGGACTCCAAGTTAAAAGCCATTCGGACCAGCGTCACTTCCGGCATTCCCGTTTTTCTGGCCGACGGGCGGCAAAAGAATATTCTCAGTTCACTTTTTCAAGGCGAAGACACCGGAACGCTTTTCCTGCCCCAGCTTAAGAAGCATTCCGCCAAGAAGAACTGGCTAACCCATTTAAAAAGGCATTTATGACTAATATGAATGTGAAGGCGATCGCGCTTCGGGCGCGACAAGCGGCTCCAACACTCGGCTTATTATCCACCGAGCGGAAGAATGCGGCCTTGGAGGCCATGGCTGAAGCGGTTTTGAAAAATAAAACGCTGATTCTTTCCGCAAACCAGAAAGATTTACGGTCTGCGCGTCAAAAGGGATTGGCCGCGAGCTTGATCAAGCGCTTGGAATTAAATGACGCCAAGCTGCGGGGCATCGCGGATTCGATTTTATTGATCGCGAAGCTGGATGACCCGGTGGGTCGGGTGATCCAAACCGTCAGCCGTCCCAATGGACTGGTTATCCAAAAAGTGCGTGTGCCTATCGGCGTTATTCTGATTATTTATGAATCTCGTCCGAATGTCACGGCGGACTGCATGGCCCTTTGCCTGAAATCCGGCAATAGCGTGATTTTAAAAGGCGGCAGTGAGTCGCTTCATTCGAACGCGGCGCTTTACCGTGTGATGAGGGCGGCCGCCGTATCGCATGGCGTGCCGGAGGGCGCTTTGGAACTGGTGATGTCGACGGACCGCGCCGCCGTGAAAACGCTTTTGGGTTTGAGCGACCTCATCGACCTTGTTATTCCTCGGGGCGGGGAAGGCCTGATCCGCGAAGTGGCCAGGATTTCGAAAATCCCTGTCATCAAACACACCAAAGGCATTTGCCATGTGTATGTCGACAAGGACGCTGATCTGGCGAAATCCGAAGCGATTGTGGTGAATGCCAAGGCGCAGAACCCGGCGGTTTGCAATGCCATGGAAACGCTCTTGGTGCATGAGTCCGTGGCGAAGGCTTTTTTGCCTCGGGCGGCCGCGGCGCTTCGCGATAAAGGGGTCGAGCTTCGCGGCTGCGAGAAAACGCGCGCGATTGTGCCGGGCGTTCAAAAAGCGTCAACGAAGGACTGGACGACGGAATACCTGGACCTGATTCTTTCGATCCGGGTGGTGAAAAATTTTGAAGAAGCCGTTCAACATATTGAAACCTACGGGTCGCGCCATTCGGACGCTATTGTGACGGAAAATAAGCAGGCGGCCGAGGCGTTTACCCGGGCGGTGGACTCGGCTTGTGTTTTTGTGAACGCTTCCACGCGGTTTGCCGACGGCGGAGAGTTCGGGATGGGCGCGGAGATGGGCATTTCAACCGACAGGCTGCACGCGCGCGGACCCATGGGACTGGAAGAGCTCACGTCTTATAAATATGTGGTTTTGGGGAGCGGGCAGGTGAGGAAGTAGTGAAAGTCGGAGTTTTTGGCGGAAGTTTCAATCCGGTGCACAGCGGCCACTTGAAGCTGGCTTCGCACGCGCGGGAAACGCTCAATCTGGATAAAGTTTTTTTTGTGCCTTCCTATCAAACGCCGCTTAAAGATGAACCCTTGATGCCGGCTGGGCGGCGGATCAAGCTTCTGCGCGACGCGATCAAAGGCCGCCCGGGTTTTTCCGTCTCGCTTTGCGAAATCAAAAGAAGGGGATTGTCCTACACCGTCGACACATTGAAATCCCTCAAAAAAAGCCTGCCCAAGAACGCTGTTTTGTATTTCCTGGCTGGCATGGACAATGTGAAAAATTTTAAGCGGTGGAAATCGCCCGAGGAAATTTTACGGTTAAGCCGTTTAGTGATTTTTAGCCGGCCTGGTTTCCCTAAAAGAAAGATACCCGCCGGCGCTTTATTCGTTTCTTTTGACGCGCTTGAACTTTCATCCACCGAAATCCGTAAACGTCTCAAAATAGGAGAGAGCCATTCCCACCGATAAGAGTGAGATCATTTGCCGGGCCGCTTTTGATAAAAAAGCCGAAAATATTGTCATCATGGACATGAAGCAACGGTCCAGTTTCTGCGAAGCGTTTGTCGTCATGAATGCCACGTCTTCCGCCCGCGTGAAAACGATCCAGGAGCATATCGAAGAAATGATGGAGGATGAGGGCTATCCTTTGCTGCACAAGGAAGGTCATCGCGAGGCGTTGTGGGTGCTTTTAGACTACGGCAATGTCGTTGTCCATATTTTTCAGGATCCCATGCGGCATTTTTATGATTTGGAGCATTTGTGGGGCGACGCGCCTAAAAGGCATTATGCGCCATAAGACCTCCCTTCTCAGAGAGGAGCTTTCCAAAGCCCTGCTAGTGGCGCTGGGTCAAGCGCTGAAAGACGGCGCGCCGTCTCCGGCGGAAATAGACGCTTCTTTTGAAATCCCCCGCGAAGAAAAGTTTGGCGAGCTGTCCAGCAATATCGTATTCAAGATCGCCAAGGAGAACAAAACTTCCCCCCGAGCCCTGGCCGAAACGGTCAAAAAAAGCTTTGATGAAACACTCGTGATGTCGCCGCTGGCCAAAAGAGTGGAAAAGATAACCGTTGAGGGGCCGGGTTTCATCAATTTTTACGTGACGCAATCCGAAAAGGCCGCCGTTCTTTTTAAAATCCAAAGTGAGGGAGAGCGTTTTGGCCGGTCCCAGCCCGCGCAGAAAAAGAATATTCTGCTGGAGTACGTCAGCGCCAATCCGACGGGGCCGCTGACGGTCGCGCATGGCCGGCAGGCCGCTCTGGGGGATTCCCTGGCGCGCATCATGCGGTTTCGCGGACATCAAGTCACGACGGAGTATTACAATAACGATGAGGGCGTGCAAATCAACACGCTTGCCGCTTCGCTAAGGATGCGGGTGGAGCGCCTGGTGACGCAAAAAGACCTCGACGCGGAACCCCCGGAGAATTATTACCGGGGAGAATACCTGGTGGAGATCGCCAAAGCGTTTATTGAACAGTATCGCCCTACCGCGCCATTTGAAAAATACCAGAAGCAATTCCAGACGTTTGCGCGGGATCTCATTATGTCAGGCATCCGGAAGGATTTGGCCGATTTTGACGTGCATTTTGATAATTATTACAGCCAAGAGGCTTTGGGACAATCCGGACGGATCGAACGCACATTGGAAGAGCTGAAAAAAACCGGAAAAGTCTATGAGAGCGAAGGCGCTGTCTGGTTCCGTTCCACGGATTTTGGCGACGATAAGGACCGGGTGTTGATCAAAAGCGACGGCCATTACACTTATCTGACGCCGGATATCGCCTATCATCATGAAAAGTTTGAGCGCGGATTTGACACCCTTGTGGATATTTTGGGTCCCGATCATCATGGGTATATCGCCAGGCTCAAGGCCTCCCAGGAAGCGCTGGGGCATGACGCTTCGCGACTCCATGTGTTGATCGCGCAGCTGGTGACACTGTATGAGAACGGCAAGGAAGTGCGCATGTCCACACGCGCTGGCGAGTTTGTGACATTGAGGGAGATTTTGGATGAGGTCGGGCGCGACGCGGGGCGTTTTTTCTTTTTGATGCGGAAATTTGACGCGCATCTGGATTTTGACCTGGCGCTGGCCAAAAGCCAGACGCCGGACAACCCTGTTTTTTATATCCAATACGCGCATGCCCGCGTCGAAAGCATTAAAGCGAATTTCCAAAAAGCGGGTCTCGATCCGCCGGAAGCCGATGGGAAGGTATTGGCGCGTCTGCAAAGTCCGGCCGAGATGGGGATATTGCGTCTTTTGGCGCAATTTCCTGAAATCGTCATTGCCGCCGATCGCACACTGGAGCCCTATCGCCTGGTTCCTTATCTTCAGGAATTGGCGGCGGCATTTCACCGTTTTTACGCGGACCATCGCGTGGTCACCGAGGATAAAGACTTGGTATCCGCCCGTATGCTTCTGGTGACGAGCGTTCAAACCGTTATCCGGATCGGCCTGAATCTATTGGGAGTGTCGGCGCCGCTAAAGATGTAAAGCAAGCCATGTCATTTCGAGCGAAGCGAGAAATCCTTTTTTTATGAGATTTCTCGCTTCGCTCGAAATGACACAGAGAGTTTATGTTTCAAACCCTAGAATTCTATTCCGGCAAAGAAGTTTCCTTTGATTCCCTGGCCAAGCGCCTGGTGGATCTGGGTTATGCCCGTCAGGTAAAAGCGGGGGTCCGCGGAGACTTTAGCCTTCGCGGCGGTGTTCTGGATGTTTTCCCCGCGCATTTTTCCCTTCCGATCCGCGTTGATTTTTCCCATGAGACCGTTGAGAGCATTCACACATTTGATCCTGAAACCGGCCGTCCGCTTGAGCCGCACCGGATGGCGGTCATTTTGCCTTTCAAGGAAGGGCGGAGGGCCAAAAAGGATTTTGTCAGCCCGCTCGAAGCTTATGAGCCTCCGGCCGATCCGTTCGTGGATATTGAAATCGGCGACATTGTGGTCCATATTCTGCACGGCATCGCGCGCTATCGCGGTATCCAATCCCTGAAAGATAAAAAAGGCCGCGCCGAAGATCATTTCACGCTGGAATTTGCCGACAAGCAAATCCTTTATGTCTCCACCCGAGACCTGCATTTGATTCAGCGCTACATCGCTTTTGGAAAGGCTGTTCCCGAGCTTTCGCGGCTGGGATCCAAAAGCTGGGAGCGCTTGAAGGACAAAACCCGCAAGGGCATCGTGTCCTTCGCCAGCGAGCTTTTGGAGATGCAGGCCAAGCGCCGTCTATTGCGGGGTTTCGCCGCGGCCAAGGACACGGACTGGCAGAAGAAATTGGAAGACGAATTTCCTTATGAAGAAACCAAGGACCAGGAAAGGGCCGTTCAAGAGGTGAAGAAGGATTTGGAGTCCGCCATTCCCATGGACAGGCTTTTGTGCGGGGATGTCGGATACGGCAAAACGGAAGTGGCTTTGCGGGCGGCTTTCAAAATGGTGATGAATGGCAAGCAGGCGGCGATTTTGGTGCCGACCACATTGCTGGCCGAACAGCATTATGAAACATTTTCCGAGCGCATGAAAAGCATGCCGGTTCAGATGCGGATGCTGTCGCGTTTTCAGTCGCGCGGAGAGCAGGCGCGGGTCGTGGAATCATTGAAAGACGGTTCCTGCGATATCGTGATCGGGACTCACCGGCTTCTCTCGCCGGATGTCGCGTTTAAGGACTTGGGGCTGGTGGTGATTGACGAAGAGCAGCGTTTTGGCGTGAAGCATAAGGAAAGGCTGAAAAAATTGAGGCTTTTGGTGGACGTGCTCACGCTGACAGCCACGCCCATTCCGCGCACGCTTTATCTGTCGCTGATGGGGACACGCGATATGTCGACCATCAACACGCCGCCGCGCGACAGAAAGCCGGTGGAAACGGCGGTGGTGGAAACCGGCGATGAAGTGATTCGGTCGGCCATTCGTAAAGAGTTGGCGCGCCAAGGCCAGGTATTTTTTATCCATAATCGCGTGCAGGGGATAGAGCTCGTGGCCAAAAAGGTTTCCGCGTTGGTTCCTGAGGCGCGCGTGGGCGTGGGGCATGGGCAGATGCCGGCCAAAACACTGGAATCCATCATGCACCGTTTTATTCATGGCCAGATCGACGTTTTGGTTTCGACCACGATTGTGGAGTCCGGCATCGATATTCCGAATGCCAATACTATTTTGATCAGTCGGGCGGATCTTTTTGGGTTATCCGAGCTTTATCAGCTTCGCGGCCGGGTCGGGCGTTTTAACCGGAATGCCTATGCTTATCTTTTGATCCCCAAGAAGGCGGTCTTGACCGAGGAATCCCGGCGACGACTGGACGCGATGGAACGTTTCACCTATCTTGGTTCAGGATTCAACGTCGCCATGGAAGACCTGGAAATCCGCGGAGCGGGCAACATCCTGGGCACCGAACAAAGCGGCGTCATCTCCGGCGTCGGCTTCGACCTCTACTGCCGCATTCTCAAAGAAACCGTTAACAAACTCAAACTCTCGAAGTAAGTAAGTAAGTAAGTTAATGAATTCAATCGCTAGTTTGCTCCGGTAGGGTATCCTGTCCGGCGGACGCACAATTTCCCCAGCGGGGAAATTGTGCTCGATGACAACGTGCGTGGCTGGCGCACGATGTGCGCCAGACCATGCCCACGCCGTTGTCAACGCCGCCAGACAGGATACCCTACCGGAGCACCACGCATGGATAAGTGTGAATTCATAGGTAGGAATAAAAAACGCAACCAACACACACCCATGTGTCATTTCGAGCGAAGCGAGAAATCTTCCTCTTAAAAGTTTTTTCTTGCAAGCAAAAGAACTTTTAAAAGAAAGATTTCTCGGCCTTCGGC
>JACQQX010000002.1 GCA_016206805.1 Candidatus Omnitrophota bacterium | reverse complement strand
TGTCAGGTGTAAATTCAAACCAGGATTTCTCACCCGCCTTCGGCGGATTCGAAATGACAGAATGATGAAAATCGAAAATATTTCCTCCATTTTTGAAGAAAGATTGGTTAAAGAGCTGCCCCCTGAGCATGAGGCGGAGATTCGGCGCTTTGAGCGGGAGATCGCGCGTGTGGACGCCGGTGAATTGGACCCGGATGATTTTAGAAAGTTTCGTTTAGAAAACGGCGTGTATGGCATCCGGGGCACGATGGATCGCCACATGATCCGTATCAAATGCCGTTTTGGACACCTGAACGCTTTGCAGTTGGAGCGCGTGGCCGATATCGCCGAGAAATATACGCCTGGCGGGCTAGCCCACGTCACCACCCGTCAAGCCATCCAGCTTCATGAGATGAAACGCGCGGATGTTCCCGCCATTTTGCGAGGCCTGGCCGAGGTGGGTTTGACCACCCGCGAAGCTTGCGGCAACACGGTGCGCAATGTCACGGCTTCGCATTACGCGGGCATTTCCGCCAAAGAAGTTTTTGATGTCACCCCTTACGCGGATCTTCTCAGCCTCTATTTTTTAAGGCACCCGGTCGGTCAGAACCTGCCGCGCAAGTTTAAAATCGCTTTCGAGGGAAGCGCCCAGGAGGATTGGGCCAAGGTCGGGATTCATGACTTGGGATTTGTCGCGCAAAAACGGGTGATCAACGGCAAAGAAGTAAAGGGTTTCGCGACGTATGTCGGGGGGGGCTTGGGTTCGCTGCCTTTTCCGGCGCAGCTGTTGGAAGAGTTTACTCCCGAAGAACTTTATCTGCCAACCGCCGAAGCGGTGATCCGCCTTTTTGACCGCAATGGCGAGCGCAAAGATAAAAACCGCGCGCGTATCAAGTTTTTGGTCGCCAAGTGGGGGATTGAGACTTTCCGAAAAGAATTTCAAGAAGAGCGGCGCGCGGTGGTGGCCACCGGTTCCGGCAAAGAAGCATTTTGGAAAATGAAAGTGGGGGAGGTGGAAGCGCCCAAACTAAAAGCGCCCACACAGGCTCCCGCTATCCTCCCGGGTTTTGAGGAGTGGGTCAAGTCCAACACGTTTGAACAAAAACAAAAAGGGTATGCCGCGGCCAATGTTCGCTGCCCGCTGGGCGATATCAATCCCGCGCGGATGCGCGCCCTGGCCAAAATCTCCCGCGCTTTTTGCGGCGGGCGGATGCGCACGACGATTTCTCAAAATATTTTATTGCAATGGGTCCCAAAGGATTCTTTGAAAGCGCTTTTTGCTGAATTGACCAAAGCGGGTCTGGCGCATCGCGGCGCTGAAACCGTTACCGATATCACGCGCTGTCCGGGCGCTGACACCTGCCAAATCGCCATCACGCATTCCAAGGGTTTGGCGTTTGAGATGAGTAAGATCTTTTCCGCCGAAGGCGGACCCGCCTCTGGCGGGGAAAATTATGGTTCGGATCCGACATTCCGCGACATCACGATCAAGATTTCCGGCTGCACCAATACCTGCGGCCAGCATCACATCGCCAATATCGGCTTTCACGGTTCATCTAAAAACGTCGATGGAAGGGCTGTTCCGCATTACCAGCTTTTGGTTGGCGGATTTACCGCTGCCAATGGAGTGGCGACGTTCGGCAAACGCATCGCGCCTATTCCCGCCAAACGCACCCCCGAGGCGACCAAAGCCATTCTCGACGCTTTCAAGAAAGAAAAAGGACAGAGCGAGACTTTTCTGCAATGGGCCGAGCGGACAGGTGTGGCGCGTCTCAAGGAAATCGTGGTACCTTTCACCACGATACCTTCATTTGACCAGGACCCCAAGATGTTTGAAGACTTGGGTGATCCCGGAAAACTCTTCAAAGTTGAAGTCGGTAAAGGGGAATGCGCGGCATAAGTCGTCCGCACTCTCCAGGCATGAAAACTAAAAATCTTTACATTATCGCCGGCCCCAATGGTTCGGGCAAGACGACCTTTGCTAAAAGGTTTTTGCCAAATTATGCCGATTGCACTCATTTTATCAATGCTGATCTAATCGCGCAGGGACTTTCCCCCTTTTCTCCTGTAATAGCGGCTATGAAAGCGGGACGGTTGGTTTTAAAGGAAATAGAAGAGATATCGATTAAAGGTGTCAGTTTTGCTTTTGAGACGACATTATCCGGTAAAACTTATCTATCGCTTTTGAATAAACTCAAAGATAGAGGTTATCGGATTCATATTTTCTTTCTTTGGATTCCCAATTCAAATCTCGCCTTAGAACGAATTAAAGACCGTGTTGAAAGCGGAGGTCATGATGTCCCCGCTGTTGATGTCCGACGCCGATTTCATAGAAGTATCGAGAATTTTTTCCAGGTCTACAAGCCGTTAGTGGATGCCTGGATGTTGTTTGATAACTCCGGGGAAAAACATAATTTGGTGGCTCAAAAAAGAGATGGTAAACTTACAGTGAAGAATCCCGATTTATACGAGAAAATCACCAAAGGCAGCGGGAATGGCAAATAGAAGAATCAGTGACGCAAAACTGCAAGCCGGGGCCGAAAGGGCTCTTAAAGAAGCTGTTCGTGGTGTTATTGAAGACCATAAGCGCACCGGCCGTCCCGTTGTGATTTGGCGTAATGGGAAAGTGGTAAAAGTACCCGCAAGCCAACTTTTGCGAAAAGAATGAACCGCCTAGCCCTGGCTCCCGAACCCATTGTTAAGCTCGAGAATTATTTTCGGGACCCTTTCGACAATGCCGTCGCGACGGCGCGCACCTGTTATTCCCCCAAAGTCATCACCTCCGAAGATGTTCACAAAGACGAAAGAAGCCGCCAGAAGCGCGATGAGATCGCCGAGTCGATTTACAAGGCCGGCCATCACACCACGATCCAGCACGCCACGTTTCAATTCATTTTAGACAAAGTTTCGCGGCATTTTATCTGGTCGTTTCTGCATAGTCATCCTTATTATAATTCAGAACAGGTTTCACAACGTTATGTGGAAGTAAAGCCTGAGAATTTTACGGTGCCGCCGATTGAGGGCGAAGCTCTCGAAACTTATTTGGAAACGATTCGTCTCCAGATGGCCGCTTACAAAGAGCTGATGCGGATCCTAGAGCCGGTCATTCTCGCCGAATACAAGAAAATCTTTCCTTACCGCGATCCCTCGGAAAAAAGATGGGCCAGCGCGTTGAAAAAGCGCGCGCAGGAAGTGGCGCGTTACGTTTTGCCGGTGGCCACGCACGCGCATCTTTATCACACCGTCAGCGGCCTCACCCTTCACCGGTACCACCGGCTTTGCGATCAGTTTGACACGCCGCTGGAGCAAAAAATCGTGGTGGCCAAGATGATTGAAGCGGTGAATGAGGTGGATCCGCTTTTTTTCGCGCGGGCCGAGGATACGATCGCGCTGGATAAAACACCCGAATACGAGTTTTTCCTGGCGCGCTCGCTGGATAATGATGTTCCCAGCCGTGAAGCATTTTTAGAGGAGTTCGATGCGTCACTGGGCGGTCTCACTTCCAGGCTTGTGGATTATAAAGTCAACGGCCAGAAGAGCATGGCCGAAGCGGCGCGCGCGGTGCTGGGAGTGACCGCGGACCGGCTTTCCGAAAAAGACGCGATAGACCTTGTGATGAACCCCGCGAAGAATCCGCTTTTTGGCGAAGCGCTGAATCTCACGACGCTTGGAAAGCTTTCTCGAGTGATGTCCCACCCGCATTTTACTTTTCAGAAAAAAATCAGCCATACCGCCGATTCGCAGGACCAGCGCCATCGCATGACGCCGGCGTCGCGGCCGGTATTGCACCGTCATTTTGCGCCGGGGCGCCCAGATTTCATTACACCCGCTCTGGTGAATATTTCCCGTGAGGCGACGGATTATTATCAGAAAACCATGAGCACGATATGGGTCAACATGTCGCGGCTTTTGGACCAAGGAGTGGAGGAGGAGTTTGCGATGTACCTTTTGCCGAACGCTTTTCCGATCCGCTTTTACGAGTCCGGCGACCTCCTGAACCATCATCACAAGTGGACCAAACGGCTTTGTTACACGGCGCAGGAGGAGATCTGGAATATGTGCAAGGATGAGGTGACGCAGGTCAGCCAAGTGTTCCCCGAAATCGGCCAATACCTGTTGCCGCCTTGCGGCCTCCGGAGCCTTTCCGGCACGAAGCCTTACTGTCCGGAAGGCGACCGTTTTTGCGGCGTGCCCGTTTGGAAGATGCCTGTCGAGGAATTTGAGAGGGTCATTTAACCGTTTGCTGAAAAACCCCGTGTCATTTCGAAGTCGCCTCGGCGACTGAGAAATCTCGATCTGAAAAACGAGATCTCTCAGCCCCTCCCGGGCTTCGAGATGACGACTTGGGGGGTTCTTCAGCAGACTGTTAGTCCTTTTCTAGAAATATGCTATACTTACCCTAGGAGTTTATTAAAAAAGGAGGACAGATGAATTTTCTGAAAGGTTTTGTTGCGACAAGCTTAGCGTCATTGGTTTTATTTTCCGGCAGCGTTTTAATGGCGGGTGGACAGGATTATTCCGGGGGACAGGAAGATCCCAATAAGAAAATTTTAAAGCAAGGTCTTTTAGGCGCCGGTACGGGCGCAATCGCTTCCAGCGCTTCCGGTGGTGATGCTGGAAAAGGAGCGCTGATCGGCGCGGGTACCAATGTTATCGGCGGCGCTCTCTTGGATACTTTAACGGCACCTGCTCCACAACAGCAACAGCCACAACAGGTTCAATACGCTCAGGCGGCCCCTACCCAATACGCTTCTTATCCGGTTCAAGCACAAACCACGTATCAGCCGGTAGAGCAGGCTCCTGTTTATGTTCAGCAGCAGCCAAGAACAAACCCCAACAACGCTATTTTAAAATCGGCTCTTTTGGGCGCCGGCACGGGCGCCATCGCTTCCAGCGCTTCCGGCGGCAAAGCCGGAAAAGGCGCTTTGATCGGCGCGGGCACCAGTGTCATTGGCGGGGCGCTTTTAGACAGTCTTACCGGGTCGGGGCAGTCTCAGCCGCAAGCGCAGCCTGTTTATTACCAGCCCGCTCCGCAATACGCTCCTCAGCAAGCTTCCGTTTCCCAGCCGCGCAAAAAAATAGTGCGCCAATACGATAAAGACGGCAACGTCGTTTCCGAAACAGAGGTTTGGGAATAATCTACTTCGACCATCACGCCACGACACCGGTTGATCCGCGTGTCGCGGCGGCGATGATGCCTTTTTTCTCCCGCCAATTTGGCAACGCGGCTAGCCGATCCCATGCTTATGGCCAGGCCGCTTTCCATGCCGTTGAAAAAGCCCGAGCGCAAATCGCTCAACTGGTTGGCGCCCGACCGCATGAGGTGATTTTCACAAGCGGCGCCACCGAATCCAATAATCTTGCGATCAAGGGCCTCGTCCGCTCAGCGAAAAATCATGTGATTACCCTTGCCACCGAACACAAATCGGTTTTAGACCCTTGTAAGCGGCTGGCAATGTCTGGGCATAAAGTCACCGTTTTGCCTGTTCAATCCGATGGCTTGGCGGATCTCGCTCAATTGGAGCGAGCCATTACCTCTCAAACCGTCTTGATTTCCATTATGCTGGCCAATAACGAAATTGGCGTCATCCAACCGGCAGAAGCCATCGGGCGGATGGCCAGGAAAAGAGGCATTCTTTTCCATTGCGATGGCGCGCAGGCTCTGGGGAAAATTCCGATTCATATGAAGCGGATGGGGCTGGACCTTCTTTCGATTACCGCGCATAAAGTTTATGGGCCGAAGGGGGTGGGCGCGCTGATTGTCCGTGAAGGCGTGATGCCGGTTCCTTTGATCGATGGGGGCGGACATGAGAGGGGACTGCGTTCCGGAACGTTGAATGTGCCGGGGATTGTGGGTTTTGGAAAGGCATGCGCCATTGGCCAGGCCGAGATGTCCCGGGAATTCAAGCGGCTCTTGGCGTTGAGGGACCGTTTAAAGCACCATTTATTAAAAATAAAGGGTGTGACAGTTAACGGCAGCCTTGAAAAACGTTTGCCGAATAACTTGAATGTCAGTTTTGAGGGAATCCCGGCGCAAGAGCTATTAAAACGCCTTAAAGGCGTGGCCTTGTCCTCCGGTTCCGCCTGTCTTTCCACCAGTCCCGAACCCTCCTATGTGCTGAAGGCGATAGGGGTAACGGAAGATTTGAGGCGGGGGGCTGTTCGGTTTGGGTTGGGGCGCTGGAATACCGTCCGGGAAGTCGACTGGGTGAGCCGGAAAATTTATGATATAATCGCCGTTCTAAGAGGGAGAAAGTATGCCGTTAACACAGGACGAAATCTTAAGATATAGTCGTCACCTCATCATGCCCGAGGTGGGGGTGGAGGGGCAGGAGCGCCTGAAGGCGGGGAAAGTGCTTTTGATCGGCACCGGTGGATTGGGCTCGCCGGCCGCGCTTTACCTTGCGGCCGCCGGTGTGGGAACGCTAGGCCTGGTCGACTTTGATGTCGTGGATTTCTCAAACCTCCAGCGCCAGATCATCCACAACACCGAAAGCGTCAATAAGCCAAAAGTGGATTCTGCCCGCGAGCGCCTGGCCAGTATCAATCCCAACGCGAAAGTCGTGACCTTTAATGAGCGTCTGACCAAAGACAATATCATGCGCATCATCGATGGCTTTGACATCGTTCTGGATGGCACGGACAATTTTCAAACGCGATACTTGGTCAACGACGCCTGCGTTTTTAAAAATAAACCTTTTGTCTATGGCAGTATTTTCCGCTTCGACGGACAGGCGACCGTTTTTTATCCGGGCAAAGGGCCCTGCTACCGCTGCCTTTTCGCCGAGCCGCCTCCTCCCGGCATGGTGCCAAGCTGCGCCGAAGGCGGAGTGCTGGGAATTCTTCCCGGCGTCATCGGTGTTGTGCAAGCGACGGAAGTGGTCAAGCTGCTTTTAGAAAAAGGCGAGCCGCTTATCGGTAGACTGCTTTTATATGACGCGCTGAAGATGAATTTCCGTGAAGTGAAATTTCGCCGCAATCCCAAATGCCCTGTTTGCGGCGACAATCCTACGATCAAAGAGCTGATTGATTATGACGCTTTTTGCGGCATCAGTCGCGGAGAGGAGACGAAGGTGGATTCCAAAGGCGTGCCGGAGATCACGGCCGAAGAGCTCAAGACCAAAATCGACCGCAAGGATAAATTCGTCCTGATCGATGTTCGAGAGCCCAACGAATATCAGATCAATCAAATCCCCGGGTCAAAACTCATTCCGCTGGGGTCTCTGCCGGAGCGCGCGCATGAGCTGGACAGCGCCGATGAAATCGTCGTGCATTGCCACTTCGGCGGCCGCAGCGCGAAAGCGGTCCAGTTTTTGCAAAAGGCCGGATTTAAAAAAGTGAAGAACATGGCCGGCGGCATCGATGCCTGGTCTATTGACGTTGACCCCTCATGCCCACGGTATTGACGGTTGCGCCACCAGACTGGATTTCATGACAGACAGATTTGAAGAGTACCAGGAACGGTTTCAGAAGATGGAAGAGGCGCTGAAAAACACCAAGCGCCTGATTGTCCTCACGCATGATAATCCCGATCCGGATTCCGTGTCGAGCGCGGTGACCCTCGCCTACATCATTAAAAATAAATTCAAGATTCCGACAACGGTCAAATACGGCGGCATCGTGGGCCGCGCGGAAAACCGCGCGATGATCCGCGTGCTCAATCTTCGCGTTTCCCTTCTTTCCGACACGGATTTTAAGCCCGGGGTGGATTTTGCCGTGGTCGATATGCAGCCCAATACGGGCAATAGCTCCTTTCCCAAGAACCGGAAGCCGCTCATCGTGATTGACCACCACGCGCTAAGAAAAACCACCAGGGCGGAGTATATCGACGTGCGCACCAATTACGGCGCCACAGCGACGGTGTTGACCGAATATCTGGTGGAAAGCGGTTTAGAAATGACCTCGCAGCTGGCGACGGCGCTTTCCTACGGGATCAGTTCCGAAACTCAGGATCTGGGCCGGGAAGCGGGAGAGGCCGACATCAAGGCGTACTTGTCGCTTTTTCCCAAGAGCAATAAGAAATTACTGGCCAACATCGTCCATCCCCGTTTGCCGCGGGATTATTACATCACGCTGAACCGCGCGCTGCACCACTCGCTGCTTTACCGCAATGTGATCGCCACGCGTTTGGATGAAGTGAAGAATCCCGACTTCGTCCCCTTCATCGCGGACTTCATGCTGCGCTGCGAGCGGGCCAGTTGGGCGATTTGCCTGGGGCGTTACAAAGAAAAAATCGTTCTATCCATCCGCACCACCAACACTAAAGGCGAGGCCGGTCGTTTCTTGCGGCGTCTGGTGGGGAAGAGGGGAACGGCCGGCGGACATGAAATGATTGCCGGCGGACAAATCCCCACCGCCAAGATGGAGCATGAGGAAATCACCAAGCTCGAGGACGAAATAGTCCAGGCTTTTCTGAAAAAACTCGGCCACAGCGAAGCCGCGGACATGACACCGCTTCTTACCCCCGAACCGATTACCGCTTAAAAAATCGAACGCGCAAGTTAAATTTAAATTAATCCTCTTTTAACCGTCATTTAACGCATCTTCCCATACAATCTCCTTAACACGAGGTTGATGTGAAAGACTTATCGCTAGAAACGCTTCGGGGATTTGCCATCCTGATGGTGGTGGCTGGGTACATCATCAAGGAGGACCTTTCCCAGGGCGCCGGCCATTCGGTTATTTCATCGGCGCTCCATTTCATTTATTATTGTTTGACTCCCATCCGGATGCCGCTTTTTACGGTGATATCGGCCTATTTGTACGCCGCGTCCCCCGTCACCCGTGAAACCTTCAGCCGGCTGGTGACCGGAAAGGCCAGACGGATCCTGATCCCGTTCGCGGTGGTTTCGGCGCTTCAATACGCCATCTTTTCGTTTACTGCCGTGAATGGCCCGCAGCCTATCGGCGGGATTTATAAAGTCTATTTGTGGCCCTACGAGCAATTATGGTTTCTTCTTTCCATTTTCTGGATTTTTATCATGGTGGCGGTGATCGACTCGTTTCACCTGATGGACACCAGGCGAAAATGGCTGATAGGCCTTTTCCTTTCAACGGCAGCGCATCTTCTCGTCCACCCAACCCCGCTTTTTTCCTTTTCAGGCGTCAATTACCTGCTGCCGTTTTTTCTCATGGGATATGGCATCCGGAGATTTTCCGACGAGTTTTTTTCCGGGACGATGATCCGGATTTATCTGGCCGTCGCATTTTTCGCTTATCCGGCCTATATCGGTCTTTTTCTGGACCCTGTTTTTGCCCGGAGACTTCCCATAAATATGCATCATCTTCTCGGATTGATGATTACTTTTTCGGCGGTGCCGCTCATTTTCCATTTTCGCCGGACGGTGCCTTTTCTGGCTACGGTCGGCCCATATACCTTTGGGATCTATTTGTTCAATAAGGTCGGGCTTGTGCCGATAAAAATCTTATTCGCTCATTTTGAAATCAAAAACGACGGGCTGATTTTTGTGTGTTATTGGGCCGGCAGCGTGATTCTGGCGATTGCCATCCATGCTTTGATGGATCAGCATGCCGTTACTCGGGGATTGATTTTGGGAATGAGAGAGGCCCCGGTTATGATCCGCCCGCCGGTTAAAATTTGAACCATTTCTCTATTTCCGTTTCTCTTTCGCCCCATTTGTATTATAATTCTGTCAAAAACGAGGTGACCAATGGCCGAATTCTTTGACAGCAAAAGCTTTGTTCTTCCTTCTCAGGTGAAAGACGATGTGGCGGGTCGTTTGAAGGATTTGCGAGGTATCAAAGGGCTTGATTTCGAGGTGAAAGGCGATGCCCTGGATGGCGCCAAGGAATTCAGCGCGATGCTGCTGGGTTTGAAAAAGCGCGGCGTCAAGATTTCTCACGAAGTTTTGATCAAACTGGAATTTCCCAACTCGATTTCACGCGGCAAAGCGCTGGATATCATGGGGAGTCTCCCCAAGCCCACCAACGGAAGTTTGCGGGTGCGGGTTCATATGAAAGGACAGGAATGAAGATTTCTTTTAAGCCGGCCAAGGCCGCGCCAAAAGCGCCTCTTGCGATCGCAGCCCGTTTTAGCGATGAGTCGCGCTTAGAATTGACTCCTACTTCCAAGGCCGCGCCGGTTACTTTTTTTATCGGGCTGGGCAAAAGAGAAAAATGCGCGCTTCAAAAAATCCGCCTCTTTGCCGCCAAAGCGGTTGACCAGGCCAAGTCCATGAAGCTATCCCGTTTAAGAATAGACGTCGACAGCTTCGAAGAGCATTTTCCGGGAACGGATTTGGCCGCGGCGCTTGTCGAGGGCGCTGAACTGGCCAGTTATCGTTTTGACCGCTACAAGTCCAAAAAATCTCCTGAGCCCCCGGTGGAGGAATTGGAACTGGTTTCCAATGCCGGACCGACTCCGGCTATTCGTCGCGCGATGGATGAAGCGGAAACAGTTTGTGAAGGCGTATTTTTTACGCGAGACCTCGCCAATGAGCCGGCTAATGTGATGACGCCCGATCGTTTGGCCAAAAGCGCCGCGGCGATGGCCAAGAAAAATGGCTTAACTTGTCGCGTTCTTGGTCTTGCTGAGATCAAACGTCTTAAGATGGGCGGCATTCTCGGCGTTTCTCAAGGCAGCGCCAATGAGCCCCGGTTTATTATTTTGGAAAATAAAGTAAAAACGGGAAAACCCATTGTTCTGGTAGGCAAAGGTATAACGTTTGACACGGGCGGTATTTCCATCAAACCTTCCAACGATATGGACAAGATGAAGTTTGACATGTGCGGCGCGGCGGCCGTTATCGGCGCGATGAAGGTGGTCGCGGATTTGAAACTTCCCGTCAAAGTGGTTGGCCTTGTCCCCACTTGCGAAAATATGCCCGGCGGACGCGCGCAACGGCCGGGAGATATTGTGCGGTTTCTAAACGGAAAAACCGCTGAAGTGTTGAATACAGACGCCGAAGGGCGTTTGATTTTGGCGGACGCTTTGGCTTATGCCGAGCGTTATAAGCCCAAAGCGCTTGTGGATATCGCCACGTTGACGGGCGCCTGCGCGGCAACCTTTGGCGATAAGTGCAGTGGACTCATGGGAACGGACGCGGATCTTGTCCATCGTATGAAGGAAGCGGGAGAGAAAAGCGGTGAGCGTGTATGGGAGCTTCCTTTGTGGGATGAATACAATGATCTGATTCGCGGGAATTTCGCGGATATTCAGAATATCAGTAAAAAGATGGCCGGCACCATAACAGCGGCCATGTTTTTGAAAGAATTTGCGGAGCATACCCCCTCATGGGCGCATTTGGACATCGCCGGAACCGCTTGGACGGATAAGGGGGCCACCGGCGTGGGGGTAAGATTGTTTGTGGAATTAGTGAAGAGCTATCTATGATGAATGTAAAATGAAAAATGAGAAATGTAAAAAATGGGGTCCCTTCGGGACTTTTATTAAGGCCGCGTTAGCGGCTCCTTTTTTTTCATTTCTCATTTTACATTTTTAATTTCCATGCAAGCCGTTTTTTTTGAGAAGCACGGCGGCCGCGACGTTTTAAAATACGGTGAGTTCAAAGACCCCGTTGTCGGTCCCAATGACGTGCTGGTGGAAGTCAAAGCCTGCGCGCTCAATCACCTGGATATCTGGACGCGGCAAGGTCTGCCCGGAGTTTCGATCCCGCTTCCACACATCCCCGGTTCCGATGTGGCCGGTGTAGTTTTAGAGTGCGGCAAAGGCGCCAAGCGTTTTAAAAAAGGCGATCGCGTGCTGGTTTCTCCGGGGCAAGTGCCGGGGCATTTACCGGAGGCTCTCTCCGCGCGTGACAGTTATTCTCCAGATTTTCAAATCCTGGGTTTACAAACACAAGGAGGTTATGCCGAGCGCGTGGTCGTGAATGAGCGTTTTGTGATTGGCGTAACGGACCGTTATTCTTTTGAAGAGTGGGCGTCGATTCCTCTGGCGTCGCTCACCGCGTATCACATGCTAGTCACTCGCGCGGAGGTGAAAGCGGGTGAGACGGTGTTGGTGCATGCGGCCGGATCCGGCATCGGCGCTTCAGCGGTTCAGATCGCCAAGTTTCTGGGCGCTACTGTTTACACGACTGTCGGAGATTTTAAAAAAGTTTCGCGAGCCAAAAAGCTCGGAGCGGATGAAGTGATCCAGTATCGAACCGAGGATTTTGCCGATAAGGTGAAAAAATTGACGGGTGGACGGGGAGTGGATGTGGTTTTTGAACACATCGGTCCTGAGACTTGGCCAAAAAACCTGACGGCCCTTGCCCGTGGGGGAAGAATGGTAACCTGCGGCGCCACCTCCGGCCCTAAAACAGAAATCGACATTCGCTATCTATACTCCAAACAACTCAACATCCTAGGCTCTTACATGGGCAGTCTCGCCGAATTACACGAAGTCCTCAAACTCGTCGAAAAAGGCATCCTCAACCCCACCATCGACCAAATCTTCCCCCTAAAGGAAGCGGCCAAAGCCCAAGAACGAATGGAAAGCCGCCAAAACTTCGGAAAGATCATCCTCAAGGTTTCTTAGTACTTCACTTAGTTCACTTATGAATCCAATCGCCCGTTTGCTCCGGTAGGGCATCCTCCTGGCGGACATGCGATTCCCCCAGCGCGGGAATCGCATTCGATGACAACGTGCGTGGCTGGCGCACGGCGTGCGCCAGACCATGCCCACGCCGTTGTCAACGCCGCCAGAAGGATACCCTACCGGAGCGCCGCACATCCGTTAGTG
>JACQQX010000049.1 GCA_016206805.1 Candidatus Omnitrophota bacterium | reverse complement strand
ATTTCACTCATCTTAAGCGCTCACACAATGTGTCATTTCGAGGTCGCCGCGGCGACCGAGAAATCCCATAAAAAAAGCCCCATTTCCATTAAAAGAGGATTTCTCGGCCTGCGACCTCGAAATGACAGTGAAGGGCCTCGAAACGACAGTGAAGGGCCTCGAAACGACAGTGAAGGGCCTCGAAATAACATTAGAGGTGATATCTCTTTTGGGCTTCCTCGCCAAGTAAATTGGCCGAAAGCACGGTGAAAAAAATCATAAGCCCCGGAAAAAGCGCCAACCACCAGGCAACTCCCAGCGTCGCTTTGGCATCCGTCAAAATATTGCCCCAGCTGGGAGCGGGCGGCTGGACTCCTATTCCCAGGAAACTTAAACCTGCCTCCATCAAGATGGCTGAGGCGATGCCTAACACCGCATTCACCAACACAGGCCCCATCGCGTTCGGGATAAGGTGTTGAAAAAGAAGGTGCTTGCGTCCCGCGCCCAGAGCCCGGGCCGCCAGAACAAACTCGCGCTCCCGAAGGGAAAGCACTTCAGCCCTCACGAGCCTGGCTGTCCCCATCCAGCTGGTGAGGCCTATGATGACGGCGATATTCCAGATACTGGGTCCCAAAATAGCGACAACGGCCAGGATAAGAAAGAAAACCGGAAAACAAAGAAAGAGGTCCACAAACGCCATCACGGCGCGGTCCATCAAACCCCCTCTGTATCCCGCCAGCGCCCCCAACAATGTGCCGACAACGATGGATACAAAAACCGCCAAAAAACTGACACCCAGCGAAATGCCCGCCCCACAAACCAGACGGCTTAAAAGATCGCGACCCAAGGAGTCCGTTCCCAGAAGATAGGGCCAAGCCGGCGGCTCCAGCACATGCGTAAAATCCATCGTAACAGACCGCTCCACCATAAACGGCGCGGCCAAAAGGATGCCGCCTAAAAAAATAAACCAGGCTAGGGGTAATAGTTTACTCATCGGGACCTGGCTCCCAGCCGAACGCGGGGATCCACAACGGCATACGCTAGATCCGCCAGGAGATTGCCCATCATTGTTAAGAGAGCCCCAAACACCAAAATCCCCATAATCACCGGATAATCCCGGGCAAAAACCGAATTATAAAAAAGCCTCCCCATCCCGGGGATAGAAAAAATGGATTCAAAAATAACGCTGCCGCCTAAAAGCCCGGGAATCGAAAGCCCCAAAAGAGTGACCAGTGGCAAAGCGGCGTTTCGCATGGCATGGCGCCAGATCACCACACGCTCCGGCAAGCCTTTGGCCCGCGCCGTGCGAATATAGTTTTCCTTGAGGATGCGGATCATATGGCTTCGCACGTAACGCGAGATACCGGCAAGCCCTGTGAGCGCCGAGAGAAAAACCGGCAAAATTAAATGGCGCGACAAATCCCAAACCTTCTCCAAAAAAGACATCTCGTCAAAAAATAGTGACGTCAAACCTGAGACCGGCAAAATATGCCACTGAACCCCCAAAAGGGATATCAAAAGCAGCGCCACCCAAAATGTGGGCAATGAAAAACCGGCAAAGGCCAGCACCGACCACAAACGATCCCCGAAACTCCCCTCCCTCACGGCGCCATAAACTCCCAAAGGCACCCCCAGGGCCAAAATGATCAAGAGCGTCAGCAAATTTAAAAAAAGCGTTATCGGCATCGCGCGCGCTATTTTACCGAAAGCGCTCTCCCCGTCCTTGAAAGACGTCCCAAAATCCAAACGCAAAACACGCCGCAACCAGTTTCCATATTGGGTGAGAATGGGCTTATCCAGGCCATACAGCGCCCGCAATTTTTCCCCGGCCTGACGCGTCATCTTGGGATTCATCTGGGAATAAGCGTCTTCGGGGCCGCCCGGCGCCAGGCGAATCACGACAAAACTGATGAATGTGATTCCCAAGAAAAGAGGAACAAGACCTAAGGTTCGTTTTAAAAAATAATTAATCATAAGCAAGTGTCATTGCGAGGTCGCTCGGCGGCCGAAGCAATCTCTGCATGGATTGCTTCGGCGCTTCGCTTCTCGCAATGACTTATACTTTATATTTTTTTTGATCTTCATGAACATGCCAACGGATAAAATTGTGCCCTATCCCCGCGACGCCGGGCTCTACTCCCTGAAAACGCTTATGAATGGCAAAAAGAGCCTCCGGTACAAATAAAAATGTGTAAGGCTCCTCGTCGCTTAGGATTTCATGCAGCCGGTGATAGACTTTTGCGCGATCTTCTTCAGGAAAAATCTGCCGCCCCTCTTCAATCAGACGGTCTACTTCTGCATTTTTATAGGAAACAAAATTAAACTCTCCGGGCTTTGTCTTTCGGGAATGGAAAATAGCGTAAAGATCCGGATCCGGTGAAAGCTGCCAGCCTAATAGCACCGCCTCAAAGCGCCTTTTATCGATGAATTCTTTTAAAAGCGTGCTCCACTCTAAAACCTGGATCCGGACATCGATACCGACATCCCGCCACCGGCGCTGAATGATTTCGCAGGCCATTTTTCTTTCATTGTTGCCGACATTGGTCAGCAGGGTAAAAGAAAAACGCTTTCCCTCTTTGTCCAAAAACCCGTCATGATCCGTGTCACGCCAACCCGCCTCTTCTAAAAGCGCGCGGGCTTGGACAGGATCAAATGGGGACGGCTCAACGGCCGGATTAAACGCCGAGGTTCCCGGGAGAAAGGGCCCGGTGGCCACTTTGCCGCGGCCCAATAAAACAACATCGATAATTTCTTTTTTGTGGATAGCCAGGCCCAAAGCCTTACGCACCCGCCTATCCGAAAAAAACGGGTTCTCGAAATTGTAGCCGATATAGCCGTATGAAAAAGCGGGAAAGCTGTGCTTCACGTAAGTGGATTTAAAAAATGGCGTGTCGGTTTGGCGCTTAAATTGGACGGGCGAAAGCCCGAGAAAATCGATATTTTCCGCCTGGAGCTCTAAGAAAGCGGTTGCCTCATCCGGAATCACCCGATAAACCGTCCGGGCAATGGACGGTTCCCCCTCAAAATAGTCTTTATTCGCGTGAAGCTCTAAATACTCCCCGCTAACCCATTTTTTCAAAATATAAGGGCCCGTGCCGACCGGAGCGCGGGACCGCAAAGGAAGGTGTTTCGGCAAAATACCCATCGACCAGCTGGAAAGCCCCGGCGAAAAAGGCTCCCTATAACGCACCCTGACCGTATAAGCATCGGGGGTTTCAAGAGACTCCACCTTTTCAAAATCACCGCCATAAGGCGTAGGTGTCGAGGGGTCTTTGAGTTTTTCGAAGGTAAAAGCGACATCGGCCGATGTAAAAGGTTGTCCATCCTGCCAATGGACATTTTTTCTCAAATGAAAGGTGATCAAAAAGCCGCCCTCCTCCACCTCCCAACGCTCAGCCAAGTCTCCGGTAAGATTTAAATCTTTGTCGTATTTGACAAGGCCGTTAAATATCAGACGCGAAACCTGCGCGGATGCGGAGTCGGAAGCAAATAAGGGAATGAGGCTGGAAGGCTCGGCGATAGAAGCCGTGACAAAGGCGTCCCCGGAATTATCGGCATAAGGCGTGGAAGAAAAAAGAAACGTCATTGCCAGGAGCGATAGCGGCGAAGCGATTTTTGCGCAGAGATTGCTTCGCCCCTTCGGGCCTCGCAATGACAATTAAGAGTTGGCGCCTTCAGTAACCGGTGTTGTCAGTTCAGTGGATACTGATTCGGCCGGCGTTGATTCTTGGGTCTTAGTTTCTGTGGAAGCCGGCGCTGCTGGGATAACCGGCGCGCTTTGCTTCACCGTTTCCGCTAAACGCCTTTTTTCCACGAGCGACTTGCCGCGCTGCGTCGAAACAATGCCTAGCGAGAGAGAGGTGATGATAAAAACAACGGCGCAGATCTCGGTCGCGCGCGTCATAAAAGCATTGGTTTGTGTTCCAAAAAGACTTTGGGGCTGGCCACCCGCCATATCCGAAAGCCCGCCGCCACGGCCGGCCTGCAAAAGAACCACTAAAATCAACACCAAACACGCGATCACATGCAATACAATCAAAACAATAGTCACTTTATTCTCCTGTAATAAGGTTCGTCATTCCAATAACAAGGTTCGTCATTCCGGTAACAAGGTTCGTCATTCCGGTAACAAGGTTCGTCATTCCGATAATAAGGTTCGTCATTCCGGTAACAAGGTTCGTCATTCCGAGCGAAGTCGAGGAATCAACTTGATCCCTCGACGCGCTCGCTAACGCTCGCTTACTCGGGATGACACTTTATTTTACCGCCACAAGGGCGGCATTTCTGACGATATCCGCAAAAGACTGGGCATCAAGGCTGGCGCCGCCCACGAGCGCGCCATCGATATCCGCCTCACGCATCAAATCCGCGATATTGTCGGCCTTTACGCTTCCGCCGTACTGAATCCTAAGACCATTGGCGGTTTCCTGCCCGAATGTTTCGGCGAGCTTGCGCCGAATAAAAGCATGCGCTTCCTGGGCCTGCGCGGGACTAGCCACTTTTCCGGTTCCAATGGCCCAAACCGGTTCATAAGCCACTATCACCTGTTTCATCTCAGCCGGCGAAAAACCGGCAAATGAGCCTTTGAGCTGATTTTCAATCACTTGAAAAGTTTTGCCGCTTTCTCTCTCCGCCAGCAGCTCTCCCACGCAAGTGATCGGGCAAAGCCCGTTTCGCAAAGCGGCTTTTGTTTTTTTATTCACCGTTTCGTTGGTTTCATGAAAAAACTGCCGGCGCTCGGAGTGCCCGATCACGACAAACTCGGCTCCCGCTTCTTTCAAAAGACTGCCGGATACTTCTCCGGTAAAAGCGCCCTTTTCTTCCCAGTAAAGATCCTGAGCGCCCAAACGAATGTTGGATTCCATCAAAACTTCCGAAAGGTCGCTGATCGCGGTAAAAGGCGGGCAGACCACCATATCCACCACATCCATGTCCGCGAGTAAACGCTTGAGCTGAGTGACCAGGTTTATCGCTTCTTTGATGGTTTTATTGAGCTTCCAATTGCCGACGATAATGGGTTTGCGCAAAGGGCTCATTGTTCCTCCAATGCCGCGATGCCGGGCAATACTTTTCCTTCGAGATATTCCAACGAAGCTCCGCCACCGGTGGACACATGCGTCATTTTTTCAGCCAAACCAAATGCCGCCACACAAGCCGCGGTATCTCCCCCTCCCACCACGGTGACCGCTCCTTTTAAACCGGCAAGCGTTTGCGCCACCGCTTCGGATCCCTTGGCAAAGGGCCTCATTTCAAAAATACCCATCGGACCGTTCCATATAACCGTTTTGGCGTCACTGAGCGCCCGCTTAAAACACTCGATAGTCTTGGGGCCGATATCCACTCCCAACCATCCGGTTGGAATAGACGGTCCTTCGATTTTCACCGGGGACTGCTCATCCACTTTCTGCGCGCACACATGGTCTTCCGGCAGCAATATTTCCACCCGGCTTCGCGCGGCTTTGTCCAATATCGTTTTGGCCAGCTCCGTTTTATCTTTTTCGGTTTTGGAGTTGCCGATATCCACGCCCTTGACCTTCAAGAAAGTATACGCCATCGCGCCGCCGATCAAGATTTTATCGACTTTAGCGATGAGATTTTCCACCACGCCGATTTTATCGGAAACCTTGGAACCGCCGAGGATAGCCACAAAAGGTTTTTTGGGGCTTTGCATCGCGTCTCCCAGATACTGGATTTCTTTTTCGAGCAGAAACCCGGCGCCGGAAGGCAGAAACTTCGTGATGCCTTCGATGGAAGCATGCGCCCGGTGACTGGAACCAAACGCGTCGTTGATATAAATCTCGCCGTTTTCGGCAAGCGCCCCGGCGAAAGCGGGCGTGTTTTTTTCTTCGTCGGGATTAAAGCGCAGGTTTTCCAATAGCGCCACGGACGCAGCGCCGTTTAAAGCGCCAAGCTCCTCTTTCACCCGCGAACCCACGCAGTCCGAGCACTGAATCACTTCCGTTTTCAAAAGCTCGGCCAGGCGCTTGGCCGCCGGCGAAAGGCTCATGGAAGAAACCGGCTTGCCGTCGGGACGTCCCAGATGGCTCATTAAGATCACTTTGGCTCCCTTATCCAACGCGTAACGAACCGTCGGAAGTGTCGCCTGTATGCGGGCATCGTCAGTGATATTGAGGCTTTTATCCAGAGGAACGTTGTAATCCACGCGAATCAAAACGCGCTTCCCGCGCAGATCAAAATCCCGGATCGTTTTTTTCATGCGTTACCGTTTAACGCCGGGCTTCGACGAGAAGGCTTTTGCCCACAAACACGCAAAGGTCGATCACGCGATTGGAATAACCCCATTCGTTGTCATACCAGCTGAATACCTTTGCCAATCGCTTGTCGATGACATTGGTCAACTGGGAATCAACGATCGATGAAGCGGGGTTGTTGGTGAAGTCTTTGGAAACCAAAGGATCCACGCAATATTCCAGGATTCCCTTCATCTTGCCTTGGGCATATTCCTTGAAAGCCGCGTTGATCTCTTCCTTGGTCGTGTCTTTTTCAAGCTCACAAACCAAGTCCACCACGGAAACGTTCGGCGTAGGAACGCGGATAGCCACGCCATCCATCTTGCCTTTGAGCTCGGGAACCACAAGCCCGATCGCCTTGGCGGCGCCGGTCGAAGTCGGGATCATGGAAAGGGCGGCGGCGCGCGAACGGCGGAAATCCTTGTGCGCGAGATCCAGAACTTTCTGGTCATTGGTATAGGAGTGAATCGTGGTCATCAAACCCCGCCTGATGCCAAAGCGGTCCAAAAGCACTTTCGCGATCGGGGCTAGGCAATTGGTCGTGCATGAGGCGTTGGAAATGATGTGGTGCTTGGCCGGATCGTATTTTTCCTGATTAACGCCGAGAACGATAGTGATGTCCTCGTCTTTGGCGGGAGCGGAGATGATCACTTTCTTGGCGCCGCCCCTGGTCATATGAACCTGGGCTTTTTCCTTCTCCGTAAAAACACCGGTGGATTCCACCACGATGTCCACGCCCATATCCGCCCATGGAATCGCGGCCGGGTCTTTATAACTCATGATCTTGAGGACCTTGCCATTCACGTTCAGTCCATCGCCTTCGACGCGAACGGTGCCCGGAAATGTGCCTAGAATGGAGTCATATTTCAAAAGGTACGCGTGCGATTCCATGGGAACCGGCAAATCATTGACGGCCACAAACTCAATCTCGCGGTTGGCCGAACCCGCCCTGAAAACATTGCGCCCAATGCGCCCAAAACCATTGATGCCCACTCGAATTGCCATTGAAAACCTCCTTAATTGCCGCCTGATGGATTGAAGAAAAGAGTATTATAGACGCTTGAGAATCCAGGTGTCAAACGCTGTGTTCGGATAGATCCAGCGCGCGTTTGGCGTCCGCGTAAGCCGGGTTGATTTCAAGCGCGCGGCGCCACGCGGCTCGGGCCTCTTCCCTGCGCCCCAAGCGATAATGAATCAGTCCGATATTGGTGTAAACGCGGGGATTATCCGGATTAAGCCCGAGCGAAATCTCAAACTCGCGCATCGCTTTTTCATACTCCCCTCTTTTCCCATAAACCATGCCGAGATTGTTGTGCGCCTGGGAAGAAGCCGGCTTGAGCTCTATGGCTCTTACAAAATACCGCTCAGCCGTGCGGGAATCCCCGTGGTTGTCATACCATAACCCCAGGTTATTGTAAGAGACGCCGTCCAGCGGATCCTCGGCAATGGCCTGTTCAAAAAAATACTTCGCCTCATCGGAGCGGCTCATCTTGGTCAAAGCAACGCCCATGGCTTGATTGGCCCTGGCCGACCGCGGGTCGACTTTCAGCGCTTCTTCATAATACCCGCGCGCTTTTTCAAACTCATTTTTTTCGATATAAACATCGCCGGCATTGATGTAGTCCCGGATCCAATTGGTATTCACGAGCCTGGCCTGAGTCAGCAGGACAGCGGCTGCCAGAATGCCCGCTAAAAGCAATAGCCGCTTCCATTGTTTCTGCGAAAAAACCTGAATCGTTTCCAAAATCCCCACCGCCGCGAACGGAAAAAATAAACCCAGGATAGGGATGCGGTAACGCGCGTTGACAAAAAAGAAAGTGATGCCCGCGATGTAAGCCGCGATCCATAAAATGGCCCAGGAACGATAACGCAATCGCTTAACCGACACAAAAAGACCCAAAAAGAAAAGCGGCGCCAACCACGCGAAGTTGGGCCACGGCAAGCGCATCATCGGATTGAACCGGCCGGCAAACTGATAATCATCCACATCCGAGATCTCGCGCCCATCAAAAAATAAAACGATTTTTCTAAAAGAAAGTTTCGAAAAATCGGCGGGATTGTTCCGGACAAACTCCCATGCCCGCCGCGACCAATAACGGGACACCTCCGAGGGTTTAAGCGGCCGCCTTTGGTCGCGCTCGGCGATCGCCCGCGAGTCATCCCTCAAAGCCTGCACGTTGGTTCCCACGCCTTCGGGAGACTTGAAAACCCCCTCAGACTCGGGATTATTGCCGATATAGAAATTCAGTCCTGAGTGGGACGTCAGCCACACCCAGTCCTTGCCCACCAAAACGTTATGCAGCGTCACCGGCAAAAGCGTCATCATAAAAGCGAACACGACGGCTAGAAGCGACGCTTTTTTCTTTTTCGATAACCCCAGAGCCAGAACCGCGATCACTAAAAACAGCATCACACCGGCTTTGGTGAGCGCCGCCAGCCCAAAAACAAAACCAACCCCCAAGCCTCGCTTGACGCTCGGCGCATCCCAAAACCGGCACCAGAGATAAAACCCCAGCGTGTAAAGAAAAAGCCCGAGCGCTTCGGGAATCAAAATCCCTTCATGAAAAAAGAATGGACCGTAAAAAGCCGCCAGCCCTGCCGCCACTAAGCCCACTTTCGGGTTGCCCATCTTTTCACCCAGCTTAAAAATCAGGAAAATATTTCCCAAGCCCAGCAGGATATGAATGATTTTGACGGCCAGAAGCGACTGGGCCGTCAAAAGATAGATGATTCCTAAAAAATAAGGATAAAGCGGCAGGCCGTAGAAAACATCCTTGGCCGTCCATTGGCCATGCGCGATCTTCATCGCCCACCCGTGATAATAAGCCGGGTCCAAAAGAAGCGGCTCATAAAAGGGGCTTTGCTGGCTGAAAAAAAGATAGGCGATCCGGATTAAAAACGCGGCCGCTAGGATGAGGCCAAGTTTTTTAGGCATGATCGTTTAGTCGAAGGTGACGGCTAAATTGAAAGCGATGCGGTCGAATGGAAGCTCTTTGGGAAACGGCGGAAACGGCGAAGACTCGCGCACACAAGCTTGGGCGACCTCACGGAAACGCGGGCCCCACGCTGGATCCTCATGAGCCACGCGGATCCAGTCGAGACGTCCGGACGAATCCAAAGAAAAATTGAGCGACACCTGGTTGCCCCATCCGGATTCTTGAGAATAACGGGATTTGAGCGTCTTATTGATCTGTTCTTTCACAACGGCAAAGTAATCAATAAACGGTCCCCGCCTGGCCGGGTCCGCCATCAAATCCTCCGCCCTAGCGGACCGAGAAAACTCAGCAATTTCCCTTTCAACTTGAGCCTGAAGACTGGTCTGAAGCTTAGGTTGGGGTCTGACCCCCCGGGGAAATTCCTTGGGAAGGTCCGCCAATTTTCGATCGGGGGTCAGACCCCGGTTTTCACTACGCTTTTCAGTAACAGCAACTAACGGTTTTATCTCCGAAATAAAAATGGACTCGGCAGGCGCGTCTTGACGCCCATCACCGAATCCACCCAAAACCCAAACCCCCGCCGCCACGTGAAGGCCGACGGACGCCAGTGCGGGGATAAGCGCCTTCGCCGTCATGGCCAACTAACTGCTGCAAGCGATGCAATCGTCTTTATTGTCCAGCGAACAAGTGATGTCGCTCATCTTCTTGTCCTTGTCGTCCTGGGAAAGAACCGGTTCCAGCGGCACATCCGCCTGTTTTTCCACTGTAAACTTGATGGCATCGGCGGCGGCCTTGGTTCTCAAATAATACATGCCCGTCTTCAAACCTTTCTTCCAGGAATAAAAATGCATCGAGGTCAGCTTGGCGAAATTCGGCTCTTCCATAAAAAGGTTCAGCGACTGCGATTGACAGATGAAAGGACCTCTTTCAGCGGCCATGTCGATCAGCATTCTCTGCTTGATCTCCCATACCGTTTTATAAAGGTCCTTGATGTCCTGAGGAATTTCGGCGATATTCTGAATCGACCCATTATCGGTGACGATTTTATCTTTGAGCTTAGGGCTCCAAATCCCAAGCCGCACCAAATCCTTCAACAGGTACTTATTCACGACGATGAACTCGCCCGACAGCACGCGGCGCGTGTAAATATTGGAGGTGTACGGCTCGAAACACTCATTATTGCCCAAAATCTGCGACGTCGACGCGGTGGGCATCGGCGCGACCAAAAGGGAATTGCGCGCGCCATATTTTTTCACCTCTTCCCGCAATCCTTCCCAATCCCAGCGCGTGGAAGGCGATGTTCCCCACAGGTCAAATTGGAAAAGCCCCGCTGAAAGAGGCGAACCTTTGAACGTTTCGTACGGCCCCTCCGTTTTGGCGATGTCCTTAGACGCCGTCATGGCCGCGAAATAAATGGTCTCAAAAATTTCCTTATTCAGCTGGCGCGCCGCTTCCGAGTCAAAAGGCATGCGCAGCAGAATAAACGTATCGGCCAAACCCTGGACTCCCAGCCCGATCGGACGATGGCGCATATTGGAACGGCGCGCCTCTTCAACCGGATAATAATTGACGTCGATTACTTTGTTCAGGTTTTTGGTGGCGACTCGCGTCACGTCATAAAGCTTCTGATGATCGAACTTGCCGTCGATCACAAAACGGGGCAATGAAATCGAAGCGAGATTGCACACCGCCACTTCGTCCTTGGAGGTGTATTCGATGATTTCCGTGCAAAGATTGGAGCTTTTGATCGTGCCCAGGTTCTGCTGGTTGGACTTGGCGTTGGCCGAGTCTTTGTACAAAAGGTAAGGCGTGCCGGTTTCGATTTGCGATTCCAAAATCGCGAACCAAAGCTCCTGCGCTTTCACCGTTTGCCGCGCTTTTCCCTCTTTTTCATATCCCTCGTAGAGTTTTTCAAAATCCTTGCCCCAGGAGTCAGCCAGCCCCGGCGCTTCGTTCGGGCAGAACAAAGACCACTTGCCGTTTTCTTCCACGCGCTTCATGAAAAGATCCGGCAGCCACAGCGCGTAAAAAAGATCCCGCGCGCGCCCCTCTTCCTTGCCGTGATTTTTCTTCAGATCCAGGAACGCGAAAATATCCGCGTGCCAGGGCTCCAGGTAAATCGCGAAGGAACCCTTGCGCTTGCCACCGCCCTGGTCCACGTAACGGGCGGTGTCATTGAACACGCGAAGCATCGGAACGATCCCGTTGGAAGTGCCGTTGGTGCCGCGGATATAGGAACCGGTCGCTCGGATGTTGTGAATATTGAGGCCTATCCCGCCGGCCGACTGAGACACCTTGGCGCAGGTCTTCAGCGTATCGTAAATGCCTTCGATGGAATCGTCTTTCATTTGGATCAAAAAGCAGGACGATAGCTGCGGCTTAGGGGTGCCGGCATTAAAAAGGGTCGGCGTGGCATGCGTGAACCAGCGCTCGGACATCAGATTGTACGTCTCAATCGCCGCTTCGATGTCTTCTTTATGAACCCCCACGGCCATGCGCATCAACATATGCTGCGGCCGCTCCACCACCTTGCCGTTGATTTTTAAAAGGTAGGATTTCTCCAGAGTCTTGAAAGCGAAATAATCATAATCAAAATCGCGATCGTAAATAATCGTGGAGTCCAGAAGCTCGGCGTTTTTCTGGATCACCTCGTGGACATCTTCGGCGATGAGCGGCGCGCGCTTGCCGCTTTTATCGTCGACGTATTCATGAAGGTCTTTCATGGTGGCGGAAAAAGACTTTTTGGTGTTCTTATGGAGATTGGAAATGGCGATGCGGGAAGCCAAAAGCGCGTAATCGGGGTGCTTGGTGGTCAGCGACGCGGCGATTTCCGCGGCAAGACTATCAAGTTCTGAAGTGGTGACGCCGTCATAAACCCCTTCGATGACTTTTTTCGCCACATCCGCCGGATCCACATGAGTCGGGTCCAGGGAATAAGAGAGCCTTTCTATCCTGGCCGTGATCTTGTCAAACTTAACCGACTCGCGCCGTCCGTCTCTTTTGAAAACATACATCGTTTGGCCCTCGGGGGGTTAAAAGTCCGCTTCTAAACTGAAAGCATGGGCTTCTTTGGCCATGACGCCGGCCTTTTGATACTCGCCCACGCGCTTTTCGAAGAAATTGGTCTTGCCTTGCAGTGAAATCAGCTCCATAAAATCAAAAGGATTGGTCGCGTTGTACTTTTTGGGATATCCCAGCGCCACAATCAGCCGATCCGCGACAAACTCGATGTATTGGCACATGAGCTTGGCGTTCATTCCGATCAGGCTCACCGGCAGCGCGTCCTGCACAAACTCTTTTTCGATCTCAACGGCATTGCCGATGAGCTGGTGAATCGTTTCTTCGGACAGTTTATTCTCAATCATGCCGTAAAGCAAGCACGCAAAATCACAATGCAGCCCTTCGTCGCGAGAAATGAGCTCGTTCGAGAAACTCAAGCCCGGCATGAGCCCGCGTTTCTTGAGCCAGAAGATCGAACAGAAGCTGCCGGAGAAAAAAATCCCCTCCACCGCCGCGAATGCCACAAGCCTCTCGGCAAAACTTCCCTGCCCGATCCACCGAAGCGCCCAATCCGCTTTTCTCTTCACGCACGGCACGGTTTCATAAGCCTGAAAAAGTTTTTGTTTTTCCTGCGGGTCCTTGATGTAAGTGTCGATCAGGAGGGAGTAAGTCTCTGAGTGGATATTTTCCATCATGATTTGGAAACCATAGAAACAACGCGCCTCCGGCAGCTGGACTTCACGCATAAAATTCACCGCGAGGTTCTCGTTGACGATCCCGTCGGACGCCGCAAAAAACGCGAGCACCCGTGAAATAAAAAAACGCTCATTGTCCGTCATCTTCTCCCAGTCTTTGTAGTCATGGGAAAGATCGATCTCTTCCGCGGTCCAGAAACTGGCTTCGGCTTTCTTGTACATCTTCCAGACTTCTTCGTAGCGGATGGGAAAAAGGACAAAACGATCCTTGTTTTCGGCGAGCAAAAGCTCCATTTTCCTTCTCCTTATGCTCAATTGTCGCGCACTTGGGTTACAATTTTCAGTCTATTTCAATTCCCGCCCACTGTCAAGAAAAATACCATATATTGTGGTTATTTTTCCCCTTGTGAGCGAAAAAACACAAGCCCACGCTGAGCCAAGTACCCTCCCAGAAAGCGCAAAAATCGCAGCGTGTCCCTCCAGGGGTTGATTTGGCTCGCCGCCCCCTCATAAACAGACCGGATCGGCACCGAACGGATGACGCAGCCCGCGCGCGCGGCCTCCAAAACCATTTCCGACTCAATTTCAAAACGGTTGGTTTGCAATCTCATCCTCTGGATTGCCGCGCGGGTCAGCGCGCGAAAACCGCACTGGCTGTCGGGGACACTCCGGCGGGCTAAAAAAGAAAGTGTTCCTGAAAGAAACCGGTTGGTGACACGCCGCAAGAGCGGCATCTCGAGCGGATTATGCATCCGGTTACCGATAAGGAGAACGGCGCCATTTTCTTTTTGAAGCGCGTCCATAAACACATCCAGCTCCGCCGGGTCATGCTGCCCGTCAGCGTCCATCATGATCAGGGCTTGATAGCGCTTTTCCAGAAACCAGGCAAAACCCGCTCTCAGCGCGGCGCCCTTCCCCTTATTTTCGGGGAGACGAAGCGTGTGAATCGGCAGCCCCGCTATCTCAGCCAACGTTCTATCCTGCGAAGCGTCATCGACCACCAAAACCGGAAAACCCCCGCTCATCACCGCCGAAACCACGCGACGAATATTTTTTGCTTCGTTATACGCGGGAATCAGCACGAGGACGTCGCTCTTATTTATTCCGGCCATTTGGGCGCGTCCCAGAATTTTTGAAAAATAAACCACTGCAGCGGATGCCGGCGGACTTGCGCTTCCACGCGGCCGGCAAATTCCTGCGTCATCGCTTCGGGCTCGGCCGGAGCAATAGGGCTTTGGATATCCAGTTCATACCGGTCCTGGCCGGATTTGATAAAAAAAGCGGGAACCACGGCGGCGCCGGTGGCCAGACTCAACTTGGACAACCCTTTCGGGAAAAACACCTGCCGGCCCAGGAATCGCACGGGAATGCCTTCCCCATGGAAAAGCCGGTCCCCGTTTAAAGCCACAATCCCGTTTCTTTTGAGAACCCGGTAACATTCATGAAGCGAACTGCCGTAGGGAATCACCCGCAGCCCATGCTCCCGCCGCCGCTGTTCAAAAAGCGCTTCGATCCGCGGATCCGCGTGCTTCAAAGCAATGCCATGCAGCGGATAGCCTAGTTTCGCCAGCGCCGCTCCCCCCAGCTCCCAGTTCCCCAGATGCGCCGACACCAGGAGAACCCCTTTTCCCCCGGCCAGGCTTTCATCCAAATACTGCCGGCCACGAACCGTGACATTTTTCCGGACGAAGTCCGCCGAAAATCGATGACTGTAGAAAAGATCGGCCAAATAAACGGCAAACGAGGCAACCAGTTCCCGCGAAGCGCGGCGCGCGTTCCCATCGGGCAAAACCGCCTTCAAATTTTCCTCTATCGCGCCGATATCTTTGGAAAAAAATCGCGCGTACAACTTTCCAAAAAAGTAGGCGGCGTTCCCAACGGCTTTTTTGGGCAATAATCGGGAGATCTTATCAACGGCCACATAGCCGTAATAAACGACGCTCATCGCCCGATAAACTCCCGGCTCAAAATACTGCGAGCGATGCGGATGGAAGCGTCCGGCCGGGCCAATCGAGTCATACTCTTTTTCATCGCTTCCATCTTGGCCGGAAAACGCAGAAGCTGTGCCGTAAAAAGCGCGACCTCCGAAACCGATTTGGCCTCAAGAGCCGCTTTATGCTTTAAAAGAAATGAGGCGTTTTGCGCTTCCTGCCCCGGGATGGGGTCAATAAAAACGATCGGCAAACCGGCATTCATCGCCTGGGTAATCGTCAGCCCGCCGGGTTTCGTCACTAGAATCGACGCTTGCGCCATCAGCTCCGGCACATTCGACTCATAAGAAAGAACCTGAATATTTTTCCGCGCGGTTTTATGATATTTTTGAAGGGTTTTGAAGAGTTTTTGGTTTTTGCCGGTCGTCACGATGATATCGAACGCTTCATTGTTTCGGTCCAGCGCCATGACGATTTTTTCAATCGGACCAAGCCCCTGACTCCCGCCCATCACCAAAACCTTAGGCGTCCCTGAACGGGCGCGGCGGGAATGACGGTCGCGCAAGCCTTCCACCGGGATTCCCGAAACCGATATCCGCCGCTCAAAAATACCGTTTTCATAAAGCCGGGTTTTCGCCTCTTCGCATGGCACAAAATAATGGGTCACGTGGTCCAAAACCCAGTAGGAATGAGGAAAATAATCGGTGAGCACGCCATACAACGGCAACGCCGCCGCGTGCTTGGTTTTATAAGCGGCAACCATTCCGCAGGGAAAAGCCTGAGTGCAGACTACCGCGTCAGGCTTAAATTCTGAAAGCAGTTTTGAAAGTTTGCCCGAATCCGAGTCATGAATGTGCCGCCGCATTTTTTGAGTGTTTTGAACCACCCAGGGATTGTCATAAAGATGCTCCCAGACTTCGGGTCTTTTCTTGATGATTTCAAGATAGGTGCGGCGGATGAGCCCTTCCAGCAGCGGATGCGTGTAGCGCAGCGCGTCCACCAGCAGGCACTCTGAGCGCGGCTGAATGGCGCGAAAAGCTTTCTCAAGCGCCAACGCGGCATGATGATGGCCCGAATACTCATGCACATACATGAGAAGAATGCGCAACCGCTATCCCCCCTCGTTCACTTATGAATTCAATCGCTGGTGAGCTCCGGCAGAACATAGGTTGCGTCTAGCGGTAACGAAGCCCGTATCGGTATTCGGTAACGGTAGCGTCAAAGTCTGAGACGAAAGACGCAACCGATAGATGATACGGGCTTCGTCACCGCTACCGATCGACCAGATCGACCACGCCGTGGCTGAGCCTACACTATCCTTAGGTCCCATTCTACGGGTATTTAATCTCGCGCCAAACGGTTAACAGTTTGCTGAAAAACCCCGTGTCATTTCGAAGTCGCCTCGGCGACTGAGAAATCTCGATCTGAAAAACGAGATCTCGCAGCCCCTCCTGGGCTTCGAGATGACGACTTGGGGGGTTTTTCAGCAGACTGTTAATTTGTTACGCCTGTTCTTCGAGAAGTTTTTTGATTTTTCCGATCGCGATCTTGATGCGGTCGGTCGGTTCCACCAGCGCGAAACGCACCCACCCTTCGCCGTATTCTCCAAACCCGGTTCCGGGAGCCACCGCCACTCCGATTTCGTCCACCATCAGCGTGGCAAATTCCAGCGCCGTCAGCGCGGAGTATTTGGCCGGAATGCGCGTCCAAACATAAAACGTCGCCTTGGGCTTTTCGGTTTTCCAGCCAATGGAGTTGAGGCCGTCCACCAGCGCGTCGCGGCGTTCCTTGTACAGCTTCACCATGTCATCGACAAAATCCTGAGGACCTTCCAAGGCCGCCGTCGCCGCTTCCTGCACGGCGCGAAAAATACCGAAGTCCACATAACTCTTGGTCTTGGAAAGTGTTTTTAAGATTTGGGCGTTGCCGACGACAAAACCGATGCGCCACCCCGCCATATTGTAGGACTTGGAAAGGGTATGGAACTCAATACCGATTTCCCTGGCGCCTTTCACTTGAAGAAAGCTCGGAGCCTTGTAACCGTCAAACACGATATCGGAATACGTCAGGTCGTGCGCCACGATAATATCTTTGCCGGTGGCCCATTGGACCACATGCTCGAAAAACTTTATGTCGCAGACAGCGCCCGTTGGATTGTGGGGATAGCTCAAGAATATGAGCTTGGCCATCTTCACCACTTCTTTGGGAATATTCTCAAGCTGCGGCAGAAAACCGTTCTCCGGAGTCATGGGAACGTTAACCAAAATACCGCCGGCCATGATGACGCCGTTAAAGTGCACCGGATACGCCGGGCTGGGGACTAACGCGATATCGTCGTTATTGAGATAAGCCAGTGACAAATGCGCGATGCCTTCTTTGGAGCCAATCAACGGCAGCACTTCCGTGTTGGGATCCAGCACGACGTTGAATTTCTTGTGATACCACTTGGCGATGGCCTGGCGAAGCCTCTTTTCCACATCCCCATCGGCGCGCGAATAGCGGTGGTTTTCAGTGACATGAGCCGCCTGGCAAAGCTTCTCGATCACATGCGCCGGCGCCGGCTTGTCGGGACTGCCCATCCCGAAGTCGATGACGTCCACGCCGCGCTCCCGGGCTCGGCGCTTAAGCTCGTCAATGATGGTGAAAAGATAGAGCGGCAGTCTTTTTAGTCGATTGGCTTCTTGCATTTTTTTAACTCCTCAAAAGATCCTTTGGCATGATAAGAACTTCTCACAAACGGCGCGCTTTCCACCCAGGAAAACCCAAGGCTCCGAGCCGTGACTTTCCAATTGGCAAAAACCTCGGGCCGCACGTACTCGGCGACGGGCAAGCCGAGAGAACTGGACTGCAAATACTGCCCCAAGGTCACCATTTCACATCCCGCGTTTTTCAAATCCTTCAAAACTTGAAGCACTTCCTCTTCGGTCTCCCCCAAACCCAGCATCAAGCCGCTTTTGGTGAGCACCGTTTGGGACCGCGAGCGAATCTCGCGAAATATTTCAAGCGATCGTTGATAATCCCCTTGCGGCCGGGCGTCCCGATAAAAACGCGGCACCGTTTCCACATTGTGATTAAAAATATCAGGACCCGCTTCCAATATCAATCTCACCGCCCGGCTTTGCGTCCTTTTAAAATCAGGCGTCAGGATTTCAATAATAATATCCTTCGAGATCTTTTTGAGCTCTTGAATAACCCTCACAAAATGCCCCGCGCCCTCATCCGGCAAATCATCTCGGTTGACAGACGTCACCACCACATGCTCCAGGCCCAGCGTCCGCGCCGCCGAAGCGACCCGCTGCGGCTCATCCGCTTCCAGCGATCCCGGCCGGCCGGTGCTCACCGAACAAAAACGGCAGCTTCGCGTGCAAATATCCCCCATGATCATGAAAGTCGCGGTCTTCTGCGAATAACACTCATCACGGTTGGGGCAGCGTCCGCTTTCACAAATCGTGTGCAGCCCCAGCTCTTTCAAAAGAAGATCCGTCTTGGCCGCCTCATGGCCCGGAGCGATATCTTTTCGAAACCAGTCCGGCAGGCGCCTTTTCTCAGTCGGCGTTCTTTCGAGTAAACGCGGCATTAATGTTGACCCATTGCCTTAATAATCGCATCGGCCATTTGGCTGGTGCCCACCGCGGTTTTATCATTGCGGTCGGCCTTCAAATCATAGGTGACGTACCGGCCTTCTCTCAAAATATGGGCCACCGCTTTTTCAAGCCGTTCGGCGGCGGCTTTTTCGCCCAAATGATTCAGCATGAGAACACCCGACAAAATCATGGCGGTGGGATTGGCCTTATTCAAACCCTTATACTTGGGCGCGCTGCCATGCGTGGCTTCAAACAAAGCCGCCTCATCCCCGATATTGGCGCCCGGCGCTATTCCCAACCCCCCGATCAACCCCGCGCAAAGATCGGAAATAATATCGCCATAAAGATTCGGAAGCACCAGAACATCATAATCATTGGGCCGCTGGACAAGCTGCATGCACATATTGTCGACAATGCGGTCTTCAAATTGAATCCGGCCTTCATATTGCTTGGCCACGTCTTTTGCCACGCGCAGGAAAAGTCCGTCCGTGCACTTCATGATATTGGCTTTGTGCACCGCCGTGACTTTCTTGCGGCCGTTTTTCAAAGCGGTTTCAAAAGCGAACGTCACGATCTTCCGAGTCGCCGACTCCGAGATCGGTTTGATGCTGATCGCGGGGCATGGGTTCATCCTGGCTTTGGGATTGAGCTCCTTGATCTTTTCAAGAAGGGCTGTCGTTTCCTTGGCGCCCGCCTCAAACTCAATGCCCGCGTACAAATCTTCGGTATTTTCACGGACGATGATGAGGTTGACGCCGGGATGCAGGCTCTTGATGCCGTCATACAGTTTGCACGGCCTGAGACACGCGTATAGTTCCAGCTCTTTGCGAAGCGCCACATTCACCGATCGAAAACCGGATCCCACGGGCGTGGTGATGGGCCCTTTGATCGCCACTTTATTGCGGCGAATGGATTCCAGCACCTCATCGGGAAGCGGCGTACCCATCTTCTCCATTACATCCGCGCCGGCATGCGCCACTTCCCAGTCAATCGCCACTCCGGTTGCTTCGATGCAGCGGCGCGCCGCCGTAGAAACTTCCGGCCCGATCCCGTCACCGGGAATCAATGTCACTTTATGTTTTTTCATTTCACGTTCTTCTGGGTCCAACCGATAACCCGTTGAATCCCTTCCTCGATATCCTTTTCGCCGCAGGCAAAACTAAACCGGACATGCTTATCCGAACCAAAACTCTTGCCGGGAATAGCGGCGACATTCACTTCTTCCAACAAACGATCGCAAAGCGACTCCGAATCAAAACCCGTCCTGGCGATATCGCAGAAAACGTAAAAGGCTCCCTGCGCTTCAAAAGGAACAAACCCCTTGGCCTTGGCCACAAGCCCCTGCATCAAATGGCTTCTTTTTTCAAAAATCTCCCGCACTTGGGCGCGATAGCTCTTGGGAAGTTTTAAAGCCGCCACCGCCATCCGCTGGCTGATGGAAACGGGATTGGAGGTGGAATGGTCCTGCAAAATCCCGATTTTTTTGACCACTTCCGCGTCCCCGGCCAGGTACCCGACGCGCAGACCCGTCATCGAATAGCTTTTGGAGGTGCCATTCACCACAAACGTTCGTTTCTTGAGTTCGTCGCTTAAAGCGGCAATGGAGCTGTGCTTCAGCCCCTTATAAATATAGTACTCATAAATTTCGTCACTGATGCAAATAAGATTATGCTTCAGAATGACTTCCGCCAGGCTCGCCAGGTCTTTCTCCTCCAGAATCCCGCCGGTGGGATTGGAAGGGCTGTTCAAAATCAAAATTTTGCTGCGCGGCGTTAAAACACTTTTGAGTTTTTCCGCCGTAAGCCGGAAACCTTCTTTTTGGGTGGTCTCAATCGCGACCGGCTTGCCGCCGGCCAGGTAAACCATTTCCGGATAACTGACCCAGTAAGGGGATGAAAAAAGCACTTCATCCTGCGGATCGCAAAGCACCTGGATCAAATTATAAATCGAATGTTTCGCGCCGCAGGAGATCACAACATTCTCCGGCGTGTATTTCAAGCCCTGGTCTTCCTCAAACTTCCGGCAAACCGCTTCCCTCAGCTCCGGAATGCCCGATGTCGGCGTGTACTTGGTAAAACCGGCTTGAAGCGCGCGGACCGCCTCCTCTTTCACCGCCGCCGGTGTATCAAAATCAGGCTCCCCCGCTCCAAAGCTGATCACCGGCAAACCCTTGGCTTTCATGGCCTTGGCTTTGGACGTCAGCTTCAGCGTCGCGGAAGGTGAAACATCACTCATGCGCTGGGCAATTTTAAACATAGGAAATGGAATTATAACAAAAAAATTGCCTCTTTGATATCAAAGAGGCAACTTAAAAAATATACGGCGCTTAGAGAACTGCCTTAGCCACCGCCCTTATTTTTGAAAAACTTCCCAAGATCCTTGAAGAAACCGCCTTTGCCGGGTTTGGGCTTGTCCGCTTTATGCTCATGCTTGGGAACGTCACCATGCCCCTTGTGGCGCTCATGATGATCATGCGTTTCGCTTTTCTCCTCTTGAACTTTGCCGCGCTTGGGCTTGGCGGCCTTCACAATCACTTCTTTTTCGGTCAGCTCCAAAAGAGCCAGCGCCGCCCCGTCCCCTTTTCTTCTGTCCAACCGCAAGATGCGCGTATAACCGCCGGCGCGGTTCTTAAAACGCGGGGCCACCTCTTTGAAGAGCTTGGAAGTCACCTGATGATCCTGGAGATAAGAGAAAACCTGCCGGCGCGCCGCTAGCGTATCCGTTTTCCCAAGCGTGATGACGCGCTCGGCCAGTCTCTGGGCTGCTTTGGCCTTTTGAAGCGTCGTTTTGATGGCCTGGTGTTTCACCAGGCTCAGAACGAGGTTCTCCAGAAGCGCTTTGCGCTCGGTATTCGTGCGGCCGAGCCTGTGGGTTTGGCGATTATGCCTCATTGACGTCCTTATCTCCGGTATAAACTTTCAATTTTTCAAGGTCCACATTCATGCCGAAGTGAATCCCCATTTCTTTGAGGATGTTGGAGATCTCGGTCAGGGATTTCTTGCCGAAATTCCGGTACTTCAGCATTTCCATTTCCGATTTTTTCACCAACTCGCCGATGGTTTTGATGTGCGCTTCACGGAGGCAATTGGCGCTGCGGACGGAAAGCTCCAGCTCCGAAACCGGCTGGGCCAGGCGCTTGTAAAGCTGCTCGTCCTTTTCATCCGTCACTTCGCCGGCGATGTCTTCCTCGGGAAGCTTGCCAAAATTCACGAAAACATCCATGTGGCGCTGAAAGATGTTCGACGCGTAAAGAATGGAATCCTTGGGCGAAATACTGCCGTTGGTCCAGACCTCGATGATCAGTTTGTCGTAATCGGTCATCTGACCGACGCGGGTATCTTCCACATGGAAATTCACTTTCTTCACCGGTGTAAAGATGGAATCAATCGCGATCACGCCAATCGCCTGGCCTTCTTTTTTGTTCCGGTCGGCCGGGACGTAGCCACGGCCTTTTTGGACTTCCAATTCCATGCGAAACGGCACGTTTTTGGTCAGTGTGGCGATATGCAGGTCGGGATTGATCACCTCGACCGTGTCATCGGTCACGATATCTTTAGCCGTAATCGCCCGCTTCTGGTTGACTTCGATGTGCAGGGTTTTAGGCGTGCGGGTATGCGAACGCAAAACGAGATTCTTGATATTCAACACGATTTCGGTGACGTCTTCGGCCACACCCGGGATCGCGGCAAACTCGTGGGACACTCCCTCGATTTTGATCGCCGTTACCGCGGCTCCTTCAAGCGACGACAGCAGCACGCGACGCAGCGAGTTGCCAATGGTGACGCCATAGCCTCTTTCAAAAGGCTCCGCGACAAACCGGCCGTAAAACTCGGTCAGCGAACTCTCGTCGCACTCTAACTTCTTTGGAATTTCAAATGATCTTAACGCAATGCCCATGTTTTCGCTCTCCTACTTGGAATAAAGCTCGATGATGAGTTGTTCCTGAATCGGCATTTGAATATCCGAACGCTGCGGCAGCTTTACGACCTTCGCCTGCCACTGTGCCGTGTCCACTTCGAGCCAGCTGACTTTATCGATGTCCTTATTCTGCTCGTAAGCGGCCTTGAACTTTTCACGCATGCTCTCCGACCCATTGATCGTAACGACATCCCCCACCTGAACCTGATAGGAAGGAACGTCTATTTTCCGGCCATTAACGTTCACATGTCCATGAGACACCGATTGACGTCCCTGGCGGCGCGAATTCACGATACCCATGCGGTAGATGACGTTATCCAGACGGCATTCCAGCATCGTCAACAGCACCGTGCCGGTAACTCCTTTAGCTTTGCTCGCTTTTTCATAATAATTGCGGAATTGCCGCTCCAACACGCCATAAATGCGCTTTACTTTTTGTTTTTCGCGCAACCGCACGCCATAATCCGACTGCTTTTGCCGGGTTTGGGCATGCATGCCCGGAGGAAGCTCACTGCGTTCGGCAAATTTTGACTTTGAACCGACCGAGCTTCTGGGGAATAGGTCCAGTTTTTCCCGGCGGCTTTGGCGCCAGGCGGGGCCTGTGTATCGGGCCATGATTAAACTCTCCTTCTCTTCGGCGGACGGCAGCCATTATGCGGAATCGGCGTCACGTCCTTGATTAAACTGATGGTGAGGCCCGCGGCCTGCAGCGCGCGAATCGCGGACTCACGGCCGGATCCGGGGCCCTTCACGCAAACTTCAACCGTTTTCATGCCGTGTTCCATCGCTTTTTTAGCGGCGGCTTCGGCGGTGATCTGAGCGGCAAAAGGGGTTGATTTCTTGGATCCCGAAAAACCGGAAGATCCGCAGCTGGACCATGAAACCACATTGCCGGTTTTATCGGTGATGGTCACAATGGTGTTGTTGAAAGTCGCCAAGATATGCGCCACACCCTCGGAGACGCTGCGAATTATTTTTTTTCTGGATTTAAACTTTTTTGCTTTTGCCATGCTTCTCCCTTACTTTTTAGGTCCGGCCGCCGGAGCGGGTTTAGCGGATGCCGCTTCTTTCTTTTTCTGCGCGCCGATTGTTTTTCTCGGACCCTTGCGGGTGCGGGCGTTGGTGCGGGTGCGCTGTCCCCGGACTGGAAGCCCTCTTTTATGCCGAAAACCGCGATAAGACTGGATATCCATGAGTCGCTTGATATTGACTCCGATTTCACGTCTCAAAGCCCCTTCCGTGCGGTACTCCTTTTGAAGGAGGTTCGCGATGCGGGACACCTCGTCTTCCGTAAGGTCTTTGGCGCGGACATCGGGATTGATGCCCACCTGCTTCAAAATCTTGAGAGCGAGCGATTGCCCGACTCCATACAGATAACCCAGCGAAACATAAATCTTTTTTTCTTTGGGGATATCAACCCCGGCGATTCTCGGCATACTTATCCTTGTCTTTGTTTGTGTTTTGGATTGGAACAAATAACGCGCACGACGCGTTTGCGGCGCACGATTTTGCAGTGTTCACAAATTTTTTTTACGCTGGAACGTACTTTCAATTTTTCAAACCTCCACTTGATCCTTCGACTCGGCCGCTTACAGCGACCTCGCTCAGGATGACCCGTCTAGAGCGGGTCATTTCACCCGGTAAATGATTCTACCTCTGGTCAAATCATAGGGCGACAGCTCAAGCATCACTTTATCGCCCGGAAGAATGCGGATGAAATTCATGCGCATCTTTCCCGATACATGAGCCAGCACACGGTGCTGATTGGCCAGCTCCACGCGAAACATCGCGTTCGGCAGCGCCTCCGCCACCACACCTTCGACTTGAACAGCCTCTTCTTTCGGCATTTTTTATTCCGTCACAATCTCAGGTTTGGTGTTGCCCACAAAAATCGTCTGCTCAAAATGTCCCGATCGCTTTCCATCCTTGGTCACCACTGTCCAACCGTCTTTCAATGTTTCCACCTCATAGGCGCCGGCATTCAACATCGGCTCAATCGCCAGCGTCATTCCTGTCACCAATTTAGGCCCCTGATTGGGTTTGCCGTAATTGGGCACTTGCGGCTCTTCGTGAAGATTGCGTCCGATGCCATGCCCGACATACTGCCGAACCACCGAAAAACCGTTGGCCTCGGCGTAGCTCTGAACGGCCCACGAAATATCCGAAAGCCTTTTGCCTTCAACCGCCTCGGCGATCCCGCGATTCATCGCTTCGCGCGTGACATCGATCAGGCGGCGGCTTTCCTCGTCCACCTTCCCTATCGCGAAAGTCCGGGCGGCGTCCGAAAACCAGCCTTCCAGCTTCACGCCGACATCCACTCCGACAATATCGCCGTCGTTGAGCGCGCGGTTGGATGGAATCCCGTGCACAACCTCTTCATTCACCGAGGCGCAAATGCTGGCCGGATAACCGTAATAACCTTTGAACGCCGGCTCGGCCTTTCGCGACCGAATGAACGCTTCCGCGATTTCATCCAGTCGCTTGGTCGTCACACCGGGCCTGGCTTCTTTCTCCATCACTTTGAGAAGCGCCGCGACGACGCGTCCGGCGCGCCGCATGACGGCCAGTTCTTCCTCGGTCTTCAGCTCCACGATTTTTTCAGGCGGCCGACCAGAACCAAGTTCAATTCCTTCACTTCAAGGTCGCCCGGGATCTCCTCCAGGAGCCGCTGTTTTTTGTAGTAATCAATGAGCGGAAAAGTTTCTTTGTCGTACACTTCGAGGCGATTTTTAATCGTCTCTTCCCTATCGTCCGGCCTTTGAATCAGTTTGCCGCCGCAAACATCGCAAAACCCATCCGTTTTCGGCTTAAAATTCTGAGTATGATAATTCTTGCCGCACTTTCCGCATACCCGGCGGCCCGTCAAACGACGCAGCACTACGGGAAGACTCGTCTTAAAATAAAAAACAACCGAAAGCGGCATCCCCAACTCTTTCAAGCTCGCGTCCAGAGCCTTGGCCTGGTCCGGCGTGCGGGGAAAGCCGTCCAAAATAAAACCTTTCCTGGCGTCGGGCCTGGAGAGCCGCTCTTTCACAAGCGCGATCACCAAATCATCCGGGACCAAAAGCCCTTTTTCCATATACGCTTTGGCTTTTAAACCCAAAGGAGAAGCCGCTTTCAAAGCTTCCCGGAGCATGTCCCCCGTAGACACATGGGCCAATGACAAATCTTTTGAAAGAACCTGCGCGTGCGTTCCCTTGCCCGCGCCCGGAGGCCCCAACAAAACGAGCCTCAAGCCGTCCTCTGCTGTCTTCCGCGAATCCGGCCGCGCTTCATAAACCCTTCATAATGGCGCATCACCAGCTGCGATTCGATCTGCTTGAGCGTATCCAAGCTCACGCCGACCACGATCAAAAGCGCCGTGCCGCCAAAAAAATCAGCGACTTGATAAGGAATGTTGAGCCACTTGCCGACGATATCCGGCGCGACCGCGATAACGGCCAGAAAAACGCCGCCCGGCAATGTGATACGGTTAATGATGTAATCAAAATAGTCCGTGGTCGACTGCCCCGGCCGGACGCCCGGAATAAAACCGCCGTATTTTTTCATATTTTCGGCCACATCCACCGGATTGAACGCGATCGCCGTATAAAAATAACTGAAAAAGAGAATCAAAAACATGATCATGACGAGGTACCCCGTATTGCCGTGGGATAACGCCGCCGCCACCTGCTGAATCATCGGATTGGGAATAAAAACCCCGATAGTCGCCGGAAATAACACGATGGACTGCGCAAAAATGATGGGCATCACGCCGCCGTTATTCACTTTGAACGGAATAAAGGTCGACTGCCCTCCGAACACTTTTCTGCCCACGACGCGCTTGGCGTATTGCACGGGGATTTTGCGCTCCCCCTGCGTCAAAAGCACGGTGGCTATAATCGCGGCGATCATGATGCCGAGCATCAACACCACGGTCAAAATATCCATATGCCCACGCCCGCCGGCTTGGGCGCCCGGCTTCATCAAAGCGATGATTTGAAAAACAGCCGTTGGCACGCGTGACAGAATGCCGACCGCCACGATCAGCGACATCCCGTTTCCGATGCCCTTTTCCTGGATTTGCTCGCCCAGCCACATGATAAAAGCCGAACCCGTGGTCAAGGTCAAAACCGTCAAAAGACGAAAGGGCCAGCCCGGATACTCGACGATTTGAAGCCCGCCGAAACGCGCCGGATTTTCAAGCCACAGCGCGATAAAAAAGGACTGAATCACCGAAAGAATGATGGTGCCATACCGGGTGTATTGATTGATCTTTTTGTAACCCGACTGTCCTTCTTTGGCGAGCTTTTCAAGCGCCGGAACCACCACCGTCAAAAGCTGCATGATAATGGAACTGGAAAAATAATGCAAGATCCCCAGCGCGAATATCGTCAGGCGATGGATAGCGCCGCCCGAGAAAAGATTCATCATCCCGAAAAGCGTGCCGCCCTGGGTTCTTGCCAGATTATCAAAGAACATGGAAAGCTTCGCGCCATCGATGCCCGGTGTCGGAATATACGTTCCAAACCGGTAAACGGCGATAATGGCGAACGTGATCAGTAATTTCTTGCGAAGATCGGGGATCTTGAACGAATTGACGAAGGCCTGAAGCATTTACTTCAGGGTCTCCGCCGTCCCGCCGGCCTTTTTAATCTTTTCCAGCGCGGATGCCGAGAACGCGTGCGCTTTGATCTTTAAAGGGTGCTTCAAATCTCCATCCCCCAGGACTTTCACCGGCAAACTGGTTTTTCTCACCAAGCGCGCCTTCTGCAGGATCTCGGGCGTCACTTCGGCGCCGGAGGCAAAGTGATTCAAGCGCTCCAGCGAAATGATTTCGTATTGAGGCTTCGGAGTGGCCGTAAAGCCTCTCTTGGGCACGCGGCGAATCAGCGGCATCTGGCCGCCCTCAAAGCCGGGACGAACACCGCCGGAAGCGCGGGCATTCTGACCTTTGTTGCCTCGGCCGGAGGTTTTTCCATGTCCGGAGCCGCGGCCGCGGCCGACAACCTTGCGGCGTTTGACGGCGCCCGCGGGTGGTTTTAAATGACTAAGCAGCATCGATAATTCCTTTTAATTGTCTCAAACCGTCGCAAGTGGCGCGGACCACGTTGATCGCGTTATCCGAACCCAGCGATTTGGTCAAAATATCCTTGATCCCGGCTGATTCGCAGATGGCACGAACCGCGCCGCCGGAAATAACACCGGTCCCCGGCATGGCCGGCTTCATCAAAACCCGCGACGCGCCAAAATGACCCGTGACTTCGTGAGGAATGGTTGTTCCCTTGAGCGTCACCTTGAAAAGACTCTTTTTAGCCTGAAAAATTCCTTTTTTGATGGCGTCCTGCACTTCATTGGCCTTGCCGATCGCAAATCCGACTCGGCCCTTGGTGTCGCCCAGCACAACGAGCGCGCTGAAGGAGAACCGCTTGCCGCCCTTGACCACTTTCGCCACGCGATTCACCGCCACAACCTTTTCGGCGAATTCAGATTGATTTTCCTGGCGGGGAGCGCGGCGATGCCGTCTTTCCGTTTCGGGCTTCTTGACTTCCGCGATCACTTCCTCGGTCACCGCCACCACCGCGGCCGGATTCAGGGGAACGTCCGCGACGCCTGACTTGGCCACCGGCTTGCCCTTCGTCTTCCCCTTAAATTCTTTATTTTCCACGCGTTATTTTTCCTCTCAAAATTGAAGACCGCCTTCACGGGCCGCATCGGCAAACGCCTTGATTCTGCCGTGGTAAAGCCGTCCGCCGCGGTCAAACACCACTTGGGTGACACCCTTTTCCTTCGCTTTTTTGGCGAATAATTTTCCGAAAGCCACAGCCGCTTTCACGTTGCTGGCCCGCTTCAAACCGGAAAGTTTTTGAAACTCTTTGGCTTTGGTCGAAAAACCAATCATCGTCTTCTGATCAAAGTCATCGATGATTTGCGCTTCCAGGTGCTTGGCCGTGGCTGCCAGCGACAGTCTGGGCCGCTCGGCATGCCCGATCACGGTTTTGCGCACGCGAAAATGGCGAATCAGCCGGTTATCATTTTTTTGGCTTCTTCTTAACATTATTTGGTCACCGTCTTTCCGGCTTTGCGGCGCACGACTTCACCGGCGTAGCGAATACCCTTGCCTTTGTACGGCTCGGCCTCATAAATCTTACGGATCTCGGCGGTAAAGCGCCCCACTTCCACTTTATCGATACCCTTGATAAAAATTTGCGTAGGCTTCGGGGCCTCCACCACAAGGCCTTCTGGAACCGGAAGCACCACGGGGTGCGTAAAACCCAGAGCCAGGTTAATGGACTTGCCCTGCATGACCGCCTTAAAACCGACTCCCTCGATCAAAAGCTCTTCGGCGAAACCATCGGTGACGCCTTTGATCATATTGGAAATAACCGAACGCGTCGTTCCCTGAAGCGCGCGATCCTGCTTCAACTCCGATACCGGCTCTACGGATAAAACGCCGTCTTTCAAAAGGGTTTTGACCCTGGGGCTGACCCGGAAAGACAACTTGCCTTTCGGACCTTCCACGTTCACCGTTCCGGACCCAACCGCGATTTTAACGTTTTTGGGAACTTCGATGGCCTTTTTACCGACGCGGGACATCGCTCACCAAACCTTCAATAAAACTTCACCGCCGACGTTTCTCTTTTTGGCGGTCTGGCCGGACATGACACCCTCAGGCGTCGACAACACGCAAACTCCCAACCCATTCAACACCGTCGGAATCTCAAGCCTGTTCTTATAAATGCGCAGTCCCGGACGCGAAACGCGGACAATGTGGCTGATGGCTCTGAGCGTCTCGTTTTCTTTCTTCAGGTAGACGCGCAAAATCCCCTGCTTCTTGTCTTCAATGCGGCGATAATCATAAATAAAACGCTCGTGCTTCAATACTTTCAATACCTGCGCCAAAAGCGACGAAGCCTTCAAATCAACGCGCTCTTTTCCGGCGCGGCTGGCGTTGCGAATGGCCGTCAACGCGTCGGCGATAGGATCGGACAACGACATTTCTTTTTACCTTTCTCTCTTACCAGCTTGCCTTGAGAAGACCCGGAATTTGACCGCTGGAAGCCAATTCCCTGAGGCAGATACGGCAAAGTTTGTATCTTCGATAGTATCCCCGTGTTTTTCCGCATTGCATGCAACGGTTGTACGCCTGCGTTTTGAATTTCGGGGGCCTTTGTTGTTTCAACATCAATGATTTTTTAGCCATTTCGCTGACCTTTTTAAACTTGTCCCGCTGGTACGGAAGCCGTTACTGTTTTTTCCACTTTTACCCGGAAGGGAACGCCCATCAGCGTCAAAAGCTCTTTGGACTCCTCAATGGAACGCGCGCCTTTGATGACGATGGTGATATCCATCCCCTGCACGCGGGGCACGCGGTCCGCCTCGATTTCCGGAAAAATATTCTGCTCTTGGATCCCAAAGCTATAGTTGCCGGCCTTGTCAAATCCTCTGGGGCTGACACCGCGGAAGTCACGCACGCGGGGAAGCGCCACACGCACCAGCCTCTCAAGAAACTCGAACATCGTCCGGCGGCGAAGCGTCACGCGGCAGCCAACGGGCGCGTTCTCGCGGATTTTAAAATTGGAGATGGCCTTTTTGGAGCGGGTGATCACCGCGTGCTGGCCGGTGATCTGGCTGAGCTCCGCCTGCGCGGTTTCGACGATTTTGATGTCTTCGGCGCCCTTACCCACACCCATATTGACCGAGATTTTTTCCAAATGCGGCACTTGGAGCGCGTTTTTGTATTTAAATTTCTTCATCATCTGCGGCACCGCTTCCTTATGGTAGAACTCCTGAAGAAAAACCGTTTTAGGCTTTGTCATGCGATCACCGCTTTGGTTCCCACCGCCACTCTCTGCTTCGATCCGTCCTTGGCCACCAATGTGCGAAAACGCGTCGCCTTGCCGTTATTGGGATCCACCAGGCTCAGCTTTGCCAGCGCGATCAACGACTCCTGGGACAAAATAGCGCCCTTGGGATGCTGCTGGCTTTTACGGGCATGCTTTTTAATCATGTTCACGCCTTCCACGAGCGCTTTGCCCTTTTCAGGATACACATGGATGACTTTTCCGGTTTTGCCTTTGTCTTTCCCGGCAAGAACCTTCACTTTGTCGCCTCTTCGAATTCTCAAACTCACTTTAAATAACCTCCGGGGCGAGCGAAATAATCTTCATAAACCCTTTGTCGCGCAGCTCCCTGGGAACCGGCCCGAAAATACGCGTGCCCCGGGGATTGCGCTGAGTGTCGATAATCACCAGCGCGTTGCTGTCAAATCTCAAAGAGGTGCCGTCAGAACGGCGGATTTTATTCTTCGTGCGGACCACAACACCCTTGACCACTTCGCCCTTCTTGACCGTCGCGTCCGGCGAAGCTTCTTTGACGTTGGCGCTGATGATGTCACCGACTTCGGCGATCAACCGTCCCGAACGCCCGATCACGCCGATACAGGCGGCTTTCTTGGCGCCGGTATTGTCCGCTACTTCAAGCACGGTCCTCATCCGAATCATGGTTAAACGGTTTCCTTCAAATCAAGCGCGCTTTTTCCCTGGCCGCGGCTCACGACAGCCACCAAACGCCACCGCTTGTCTTTGGACAGAGGGCGGGTTTCGGTGATTTTGACCGTATCCCCGATCTTGGCCTCATTTTTCTCATCATGCACTTTGAATTTTTTGGCCTTTTCAATGACTTTTCCGTACAAGGGGTGCCGGGTTTTGCGCTTCACCTGGACCACGATGGTTTTTTGCATCTTGTCGCTGGTGACCACGCCCATGCGTTCTTTTCTTAAATTTTCCCGGACTGTCTCAGACATTTTTCTTTGCTTTCTCTTGTCTTACCGTGTTGAGTCGCGCAATCTCATGCCGCAAAAGCTTGAAGCGATGAGGCTTGTCGAGCTGACCGGTGACCTTTTTCTGGCGGAGCTCAAAAAGCTCCTTCTCAACGGCTTTCTTCTTTTCATCGAGCTCACTGACGCTCAGATTTCTCAAATCTTTGGCCTTCAAGACGCTCATAGCAGGCTCTTTCTGGAAATAAAGCGCGTGGGAATGGGAAGCTTTGACGCCGCCAGCCGCATCGATTCGCGCGCGATTTCTTCCGGCAATCCTTCCACTTCAAAAAGAATCTTCCCTTTTTTCACAACCGCCACCCAATGCTCCACCATGCCCTTGCCTTTTCCCATGCGGGTTTCAGCGGGCTTCTTGGTGACGGGTTTATCCGGATAGGCGCGGATGAATACTTTTCCCAATTTGACGTTACGCGAAATGGCCACGCGGGCCGCTTCGATCTGGACGTTGGTGACCCAGGCATTTTCCATCGCCTGAAGGCCGAAATCCCCGAACGCCAGCGATGAACCGCGCTGAGCGCAGCCCTTCCGACGGCCTCTTTGGCTTTTGCGGTATTTTACCCGCTTAGGCATGAGCAGCATCGGGAGTCTCCTGAACCGGAACGGGCGCGTCCGCCACGACCGCGCTGGTCTTTTTGATGATATCGCCTTTATACACAATCACTTTAACGCCGATCTTGCCGTAAGTGGTCAGGGACTCTGAAAAACCGTAATCAATATCCGCGCGCAAAGTGTGCAGCGGCACGGTTCCCTCCAGATACCCTTCGGCGCGGGCGATTTCCGAACCGGCCAAACGCCCCTTGGTTTGGATTTTGATGCCCTTGGCGCCGTTATCCATCGCCTGCTGCATCGCTTTTTTCATCGCGCGGCGGAAAGCGATGCGCTTTTCCAGCTGAAGCGCGATATTCTCGGAAATCAGCTGGGCGTCAATCGCGGGGCTTTTGATCTCGCGAATCTTGACGTCCACTTCCTTGTTGCCGGTAACCTTTTGCAAATCCTCGCGGAGACGATCGATGTCGGCGCCTTTTCTGCCGATGATCACGCCCGGACGCGCCGTGAACACATGCACTCGGATCTTGTCGCTGGCCCGCTCGATTTCAACTCTGGAAATGGCCGCCTGCTGGAATGTCTTATGAACATGGCGGCGCATCTTCAAATCTTCATGCAGGTACTTCGCGTAGTCCTTTTTCCCGGCATACCAGCGGGAACTCCAGGTCTTGGTGATGCCCAAGCGCAAACTGACGGGATGAACTTTTTGACCCATTTTATTTGGCTCCTACCAATTTCTTATTCTTACTGCCGGCCGCGGCTGTCTTTTTTGGCTCTTTCTTTGTCGCGGTTATCGCGGGCGGCGCGGCGACGGCCTTCTTCAGAAGATCGAGCTCCAACACGATATGGCTGGTTCTTTTATGAATCAACGAAGCCCGGCCCATGCTGGCGGCCCGGAAACGGCGCATCGACGGCCCGCCGTCAGCCATGACCTTGGAAACATAAAGCTCGCCGGCATTGCGCCGGGAATTTTTCTCGGCCGCGTCGATGGCCTGATTTAAAAGCTTGCTGATAATGCCGCCGGCGCGACGGGGAGAGCCGCTTAAAATAGCCTGAGCCTCCCGCACACTCTTTTTGCGGATCAAATCGATCACGTACCGCACTTTGCGGGGAGCGATGCGAATGAATTTAACCGATGCCTGCGAAATCATTACGTCAACTCCGCTGTCTGTTTGGTGATGCCGCCGTGTTTGCGGAAAGTGCGCGAGGGGGAAAATTCGCCGAGCTTATGCCCCACCATGTTTTCCGTGATGTAGGTCGCGATAAACATTTTTCCATTGTGAATCATCATGGTCAAACCCACAAAATCGGGTGTCACGGTCGAGCGGCGGGACCAGGTCTTGATGGGCTTACGGTCCCTTTGCTTTTGCATGGCGGTTACTTTTTTCAAAAGTTTCTCGTCCACGAACGGCCCTTTGCTGACGGAACGTCCCATTATCGAGGTCTCCCTGTCACAATGTATTTGGAACTATGCTTCTTCTTGCGGCGTGTCTTGAGCCCCTTGGCGAGCTGGCCGCTTCTGGACGTCGGGTGGCGCCCGCCGGAAGACTTGCCTTCACCGCCGCCCATCGGATGATCGACAGGATTCTTGGCCACTGCGCGCGAGGCCGGCCGACGGCCCATCCAGCGATGGCGGCCCGCCTTGCCCAATGAAAGATTTTCATGATCGATATTGCCGACTTGTCCCACGGTGGCATAGCAAACCGATCGGACCAGTCTCACTTCGCCCGAAGGCAGGCGCAAATGGGCAAACTCCCCCTCTTTGGCCATCAATGTGGCATAAGATCCGGCGCTGCGGGCCATTTTTCCGCCGCGCCCCTCTTCCAATTCCACGTTATGCACTTGAATACCCAACGGCATGTCCTTGAGCGGCATCGCGTTGCCCAACAACGCTTCAAAACCGGGACCACTGGTAATCGTCGCGCCGACGGTGAGTCCCACCGGAGCCAAAATATACCGTTTTTCTTTATCGGCATATTCGATTAACGCGATGCGGGCGGTGCGATTGGGATCGTATTCGATGGAAATGACTTTTCCGGCGATGCCCCGCTTGTCCCGCCTGAAATCAATGATGCGATAATTTTTCTTATGTCCGCCGCCGCGGCGGCGGGACGTCATGCGGCCATGGGAATTACGGCCGCCGGACCGCTTCAATGGCTCGATGAGCGACTTTTCCGGTTTTTTATGCTTGGGGGTAATCTCCGCGAAATCAGAGATCGAGGTCCAACGCAAAGACGGCGTGCGCGCGTCAAATGATTTATTGCCCATAATCAATCCTCTGGCCTTCCTTAAGGGTTACGACAGCTTTTTTCCAGTCGGGAGTTTTTCCGGCCTCACGGCGGACCCTTCTCCATTTACCGGACATCACCAGCGTATTCACATCGCCCACTTTGACCTTGTAAATATGCTCCACGGCTTTTTTGATTTGAATCTTGTTGGCCTTCGGGCTGACGGAAAATACGTATTTGTTGTCGGGCAGCGCCTGAACGCCTTTTTCCGTACGAAGCAATGTTTTTAAGATTTGAAAATCGTTCATGACTTGAGTCTCTTGATTAAACCCACATAAGCGGACTTGGTGATCACGCACTCTTTGTGAGAAACCACGTCCAGCGCGTTGACTTCCAAAGCCGTTTTGAGCGTGACGCCCGGCACGTTCCGGGAAGCCAGCACTACATTCTTATTTTTTTGATCCACGAGAAACAATGGCTTCTCGAGCTTTAGCTTTTCGATCACTTCCGCCATGAGCTGGGTTTTGGGTTCGGTAAAACTTAACTCGCGAACCAAAACCAGTTTGCCGCCGGCGACCTTATCCTTCAGGCCTTCCACCACCGCCTGACGCTTGATTTGATGCGGCAATGAATAAGAATAGTCGCGCGGCATCGGACCAAATGTCACGCCGCCGCCCCGCCAAATGGGAGATCGCCGTGAGCCATGTCGGGCCTGGCCGGTTCCCTTTTGTTTCCAGGGTTTCTTGCCGCCGCCGCGAACATGGCCTCTGTCTTTGGTGGAGGCCGTTCCGGTCCGCTGGCCGGCCTGGTAATTCACAACAGCCTGATAAACCACATGCGTGTTCACGCGTCCATCATTAAAAATCGGGTCGAGTGTGATGGTTTCATGGGCCTTGCCGTTCAGATCTTGCACGGAAAGCGTCAACTCTTTCACAGCCGCTTTGGTTTTAGGTGTTTTGCGCGCCCGTTTTACGGCGACCTTCTTCACTGTCTTTTTTGCCGCGGGCTTCTTCATTTTTTCTTACCGCCGGCGGCCGCTTGTTTGGCCGCTTTGAGGGGATCTTTCTTTTCTTTTACCTTGGGCGCCGCTTTGGGCTTCAGACCCGCCGGCTGTTTCAATGACCTGCGAATGTAAAGAAGCGCGTTGTCGCCGCCGGGAACCGCGCCTTTGACTAAAATCAAATTTTGGGCCACATCCACTTTCAAAACTTCAAGATTTTGCGCGGTAATCGTCGCGTCGCCCATATGGCCGGGCATATGATGTCCGGGCCATGTTCGGGAAGGAAAGGAGCTGGCGCCCACCGATCCGATACGGCGATGGAACATGGAACCGTGACTTCCCGGACCTCCGCGCCAATGCCATCTTTTCATGCCGCCGGCAAAACCCTTGCCGATGGACTTGCCCCGCACGTCCACCAAGTCACCGGCCTTGAAAAGATCGGCCTTGATTTCCTGTCCCACTTCGGCATTCTCTTCGGGTGACAAGCGCACTTCCCTCAGCCATCTTTTGATCGGAAGGTTTTTCTTCAGCAAAGGAGTCTTATACGCTTTGGATACGTTTTTTTCCTTAACGTCCCCATAACCGATTTGCATGGCTTTGTAACCGTGCTTTTGGTTATTTTTGACATCCGTCACCAGGCAAGGTCCCGCTTCAAGCGCGGTGGCGGCGATCAAAGCGCCTTCCTTGGTGATGTACTGCGTCATTCCAATTTTTTTACCGAGAATGGCCTGCATTATTTGATTTCCACATCAACGCCCGCCGGAAGATCGAGCTTGCGAAGCGCGTCAATCGTCTTGGCGGTCGGGTTTAAAATGTCCAGAAGCCGCTTATGCGTCTTCATGGTGAACTGCTCGCGCGATTTCTTATCGATCACGGGAGACCGGTTGACCGTGATCAATTCGCAATCCGTCGGCAACGGAATAGGGCCCGATACCTTGGCGCCCGTTCTCTTGGCGGTATCGACAATTTCAAGCGCCGACTGATCCAGCACGCGGTGATCGTATGCTTTTAAACGGATCCTGATTTTTTGCGCGCCTGCCGCTGTCGCCATGGTTATGCCAATATCTCCGAGATCACACCCGCGCCCACCGTATGGCCTCCTTCGCGGATGGCGAAGCGAAGCTCCTTCTCCATGGCGATGGGGGTGATGAGTTCGGCGGTGACGGTGATTTGATCTCCGGGCATGACCATCTCAACGTCTTTGGGAAGCTGGATGATGCCGGTAACGTCGGTGGTTCTAAAATAAAACTGGGGTTTATAGCCATTGAAAAAGGCGGTGTGTCTTCCACCCTCTTCTTTGGTCAAGATATAGACCTCTCCCTTGAACTTGGTGTGGGGGGTGATGCTTCCGGGCTTGGCAAGGACCTGACCCCGCTCCAGTTCATTCTTTTCAACACCTCTTAAGAGAAGACCGACGTTGTCGCCGGCTTGGCCGTCATCCAGAAGCTTTCGGAACATTTCAATGCCGGTGATGACGGTTTTCTTGGTGGCTTTGATACCGACGACTTCCACTTCGTCGCCAACCTTGCAGGCGCCCCGCTCAATGCGGCCGGTGCCGACGGTGCCACGGCCGGTGATGGAGAATACGTCTTCAATCGGCATCAGGAAGGGCTTTTCGGTCTCTCTTTTGGGCGTGGGGACATACTCATCCACGGCCTTCATGAGGTCCATGATGCACTGGGTCTTGGCGTTATCGGTGGGGTTATTCAAAGCTTCAAGAGCTGAACCGCGGATGACAGGGATTTTATCGCCGGGGAATTGATACTTGGTGAGGAGTTCTCTAACTTCCACTTCCACAAGGTCCAGGAGCTCTTTATCATCGACCGCGTCGCACTTATTGAGGAATACGACGATGGCGGGAACTCCGACTTGACGGGCTAAAAGGATATGTTCTCTTGTTTGAGGCATCGGGCCGTCGGTGGCTGAGACCACCAGAATCGCCCCGTCCATCTGGGCGGCGCCGGTAATCATGTTTTTGATGTAATCGGCGTGACCCGGGCAATCCACGTGGGCGTAGTGACGCTTTTCGGTCTGGTATTCGACGTGGGAGACGGCGATGGTGATCCCCCGCTCTCTTTCTTCGGGGGCGTTATCGATGGTGTCAAAGGGACGGGCTTCGGCAAGGCCTTTTTTGGCCAGGACCGTGGTGATGGCCGCTGTCAGGGTGGTTTTGCCATGGTCCACGTGGCCGATGGTTCCCACGTTCACGTGAGGTTTGGTGCGTTCGAATTTTTCTTTGGACATAAAGGCTCCTTGATTATCTCGTTCGTCTTTGCGCGATGGCTTCCTGGGTGTTGCTGGCTTTCACAATTTTCTCAGCGATCATCTTCGGCACTTCTTCGTAATGCGAGGGCTGCATAACAAAGGTCGCGCGGCCCTGGCTCAAACTGCGAACGGACGTCGCGTAACCAAACATTTCCGACAGCGGCACAAAACCACGAATCGCTTTCACGGTGCCTTTTTGAGTCATGGACTCGATTTTGCAGCGCCGGGAACTCAAATCACCGATGACATCCCCCATGAACTCTTCGGGAGTCGTCACTTCGATGTCCATGATGGGCTCAAGCAGAATAGCGCCGGCTTGGCGCATTCCATCTTTAAAGGCGTAAATGGCCGCCAACTTAAAAGCCAGCTCGGAGGAGTCCACCACGTGAAAAGAACCATCGATCAAATCGACATGAATATCGGTCGCGGGATAACCGGCAAGCGCTCCGGAAAGCGCGGCTTCCGTCACGCCATTTTTAACCGGAGCGATGTATTCGCGGGGAATCGCGCCGCCGACGATCTTGCTTTCAAACGTGACGCCCTTGCCCTTCTCATTGGGACGCATCTCAAAAACAACGTGGCCATACTGACCGCGGCCGCCGGACTGTTGAATATGCTTGCCGACGACTTCAACTTCTTTGGTAATCGTTTCCTTGAAAGCGACTTGCGGCTTGCCGACATTGGCCTCAACCTTGAACTCCCGTTTCATGCGGTCCACGATGATTTCCAAATGCAGCTCGCCCATGCCGCTGATAATGGTTTCGCCCGTTTCCTGATCATAATGCACGCGAAGGGTAGGGTCTTCTTCCCGCAAACGGCTCAGCGCCAGGCCCAATTTTTCCTGATCGGCTTTGGTCGCCGGCTCGATGGCCATATCGATGACAGGATCCGGGAATTGCATGCGCTCAAGAATCGCGGGATTTTTTTCATCACAAATCGAGTCGCCGGTTTCGGTCTTCTTTAAACCGACGACGGCGCCGATATCCCCGGCGCGGATTTCATCGACAATTTCCTGCTTATTGGCATGCATGCGCACGAGCTTGCCGACACGCTCTTTTTCGTTCTTGGAGGCGTTGTAAACGTAGGTTCCGGATGTGATCGTGCCCGAATAAACGCGGATAAAGGTGAGTTTTCCGACAAAAGGGTCCGTCGCGATTTTAAAAGCCAGCGCCGCCAGAGGTTCTTTCGGGTCGGGCCTGCGATAAAGGTCTTCATTGGTAACCGGGTGCACGCCGTGTACCGGCGGGACATCCAGAGGCGACGGAAGATAATCCACAACCGCGTCCAACATCAGCTGAACGCCCTTATTCTTAAAAGAGGAGCCGCAGAGGATCGGCACAAAAATATTTTTTGTCGTCACGCGGCGAATGGCGGCTTTTAATTCTTCGGTCGAAATTTTCTGGCTATGGATAAACTTGTCCATCAGGGCGTCATCGGACTCGGAAACTTTTTCAATCAGTTCCGTGTGGGCGGCTTCGGCTTCTTTTTTATATTCCTGGGGAATCTCAACCACATCGTACTGGCTCCCCAGATCCTCACTGTGATAAATCTTGGCGTTCATTTCCACCACGTCAATCTGTCCCATAAACTTGTCTTCGGCTCCCAGCGGCAGCTGAATGGGCGCGCTGGCCGGGCAAAGCCGTTCACGAATCTGCTCAACCACCGCTTTGAAATTCGCGCCAATGCGGTCCATCTTATTCACAAAACAGACGCGGGGAACCTTGTAACGGTCGGCCTGGCGCCAAACGGTTTCAGACTGGGGCTCCACTCCACCCACCGCGCAGAACACGATAACCGCGCCGTCGAGAACCTTTAAGGAACGCTCGACCTCCACGGTGAAATCCACGTGGCCCGGCGTATCGATCAGGTTGAGGCGATGGTCCTTCCAGAAGCATGTCGTGGCGGCGGAGGTGATGGTGATGCCGCGCTCCTGCTCCTGCGCCATCCAGTCCATCGT
>JACQQX010000047.1 GCA_016206805.1 Candidatus Omnitrophota bacterium | reverse complement strand
GTGCTTCGTGCTTCGTATTTATTCCGGAGGTTTTTGTGAGGGTTTTAATAACAGGCGGAGCGGGGTTCATCGGGTCTCATCTCTGCGATCATTATGTGGCCAGGGGGGATGAAGTTCTTTGCGTCGATAACCTTCTCACCGGCACCGAGAAAAATATCACCCATTTGCTGAGGCTTAAGAATTTCAGATTTATCCGGCAGGATGTCTCGGACCCTTTCCCGGTGGGCGGCAAAGTGGGCCTTATTTATCATTTCGCGTCCCCGGCCAGTCCGCCGGATTATATGAAATATTCTCTGGAAACGCTGCGAGTGGGCGGCATGGGAACTTTTAATATGCTGGAGCTGGCCCGGCATAAAAAAGCCGTCTTTGTCATGGCCTCCACCAGCGAAGTCTATGGCGATCCTGAAGTTACCCCCCAGAAGGAAAACTATTGGGGCCATGTGAATCCCGTGGGGCCCCGCAGTGTGTACGATGAAGCCAAGCGCTATGCCGAAGCCATGACCATGGCTTATCAGCGCAAGCACCATCTGAACACCAAAGTCGCGCGGATTTTTAATACCTTTGGCCCCCGGATGCGTCCTCGAGACGGCCGTGTGATTCCCAATTTCATCAGCCAGGCGCTTTCGGGAAAGCCGCTGACGATTTACGGGGACGGCCATCAAACCAGAAGCTATTGCTATGTGGATGACTTGGTGGCGGGATTGACGAAACTGGCCGCCGCCATGATCCATGCCCCGGTGAATCTCGGGAACCCCAACGAAATGACCGTCAGAGAGCTTGCCGACCTTATTTTAAAAATCACCGCCTCCAAGAGCCGGAAAGTTCATGAACCCTTGCCGGTGGATGACCCCAAACGCCGCCGCCCCGATATTTCCCTGGCGAAAAAGGCCCTGCATTGGACTCCGAAGGTTCCGCTTAAAGAGGGTTTGGTGAAAACTATTTTTTATTTTGAAGAAGAACTGCGGTGAATCTGTCCGTTGTGGTTCCTGTTTATAATGAGGGCAGGGGTATTAGGGAGTGTCTCCGGCGCGTTGAGTCTTTTCTCGATCTCAAAGGCGATGCCTGGGAAATCATCGTTTCCAGCGATGGTTCAACGGACAACACCAACCAGGAAGTCAGAGCTTTTATCAGCGAAAGCCCCGTCCGTAAAGAACGCATCCATCTGATCGCGTCGGAAACCAACAAAGGCAAAGGACATGCTTCGCGTCTGGGTGTTCTCAAGGCTCAAGGCCGCATGATCCTGATCACCGACGCGGATTTGTCGGCTCCGATTAAAGAAGTGGATAAGCTGATCGCCGAAATTGAAAAAGGCCATGACATCGCTATCGGCTCAAGAGCGGCGCGTGAGCCGGGCGCGGATGTTCGCCAGAGTTTTAAACGGCGGTTGGCCGGACGCATTTTCAATATTTTGGTTCAAATTCTGGCGCTCAGAGGCATTGGGGATACTCAATGCGGCTTCAAATGCTTCAAAAGGGAAGTCGCGCATGATTTATTCAGCAATCAAAAAATCGATGGCTTCACGTTTGACGTTGAAATCCTGCTTCTGGCGCGTAAAAAAGGGTATACCATTAAAGAGAAGGCTGTGATGTGGAGTGAAGGCCCGGACAGCCGTGTGCGCCTAGCGAGGGATTCATGGAGAATGCTGAAAGACCTTTTAAAAATCGCCTAAGCCGCGAAAAAAGTCCCTACCTGCTCCAACATGCCGGCAATCCCGTGGATTGGCACCCCTGGTCACCCGCCGCTTTTGAGAAAGCCCATAAAGAAGACAAGCCTATCCTGATTTCCATCGTTTATTCGACATGCCATTGGTGTCATGTGATGGAAAAAGAGTCATTTGAGAACGAAAAAACGGCCCGGTTGATGAACGAACATTATGTATCCATCAAAGTCGACCGGGAAGAGCGGCCGGATATCGATAGCGTTTATATGAGTTACGTGATGGCGACGACCGGCTCCGGCGGCTGGCCGATGACCGTATTCCTCACTCCTGAAGGCAAGCCATTTTATGGGGGGACTTATTTTCCACCCGAAGGCCGGCATGGCCTGCCGGGATTTCCCGATCTTTTGAACTCGGTCGCCAAAGCCTGGAAGACCCAGAAGGACGAAATTTTAAACGCGGCTGATTCTGCCGTCCATTTTTTGAAAGAAAAAGAAATCCCTTCCGGAAAAAGTGACTTGAGTCAGGAGGTTTTTTTCTCGGCGTTTGAGCGTTTCAAGTCTTCTTTTGACGCGCAGGCGGGAGGGTTTGGCAGTCAGCCCAAATTTCCCCGGCCGCATGTCCTCGGCTTTCTGCTGCGCTATTGGAACCGCACGAAAAATACGGCGGCTCTGGAAATGGTTGAAAAAACACTGATCGAAATGGCCCGCGGCGGGATATGTGATCAACTGGGGGGTGGTTTTCACCGGTATTCGACCGACAAGGCATGGCGGATACCGCATTTTGAAAAAATGCTGTATGACCAGGCGCTTCTGGTCCGTGCTTATCTGGAGGCTTATCAGGCCACCCATAATGAGTTTTACGCGCGTTCGGCTCGCGAGATTTTGGATTATGTTTTGGAGAGAATGACCAGCCCCGATGGAGGATTTTATTCCGCCGAGGATGCCGATAGCCCGGATCCGGAAAACCCTTCCCATAAGCGGGAAGGGGTTTATTATCTTTGGAAAAAAAGCGAAATCGAGGCCGTGCTGACGTCGGAGGAAGCCGCTCATTTCATAAATGTTTACGGGATCCAGGAATATGGCAACGCGATTTCGGATCCTTACGGGGAATTTACCGGTCTTAGCGTGCCCTATCAGGCGAAGCTAGCCAGCCCCACAGATCCCATTCTTGAAAAATCCAGACAAAAACTTTTAAAAGCCCGTTCCGGCCGGCCCTGTCCTCATTTGGATGATAAAATTCTTACCGATTGGAATGGCCTCATGATCGCCAGCTTTGCTTTTGCTTCGCGGGTTTTAAGCGAGTATCGCTACCGGGACGCGGCGGTGAAGGCCGCGGAATTTGTTTGGAGAAAACTCCTCAGTCCCAAAGGAGAGTTTCTTCATCGTTATCGGGATGGCGAGGCGGCGATTGAGGCGACTTTGAGCGACTACGCGTTTATGACGGATGCCGCCATCGAGCTTTACGAAGCGACTTTTGATCCCCAGTGGCTGACGGCGGCTTTGGACATGACGCGGATCATGCGCGATCAGTTTGAAGACTCGCCGGAAGGCGGTTTTTTCCTAACCGCCAAAGAGGGGGAGAAGTTATTGGTCCGGCCGAAAGAGATTTATGATGGCGCTGTCCCATCCGGCAATTCGGTCGCGCTGCTGAACTTGTTGCGGCTCCATCGTTTTACGGGAAATGAGGATTTGCGGCGCTCTGCCGATCGCTTGATTCAGACCTTTGCTTCCGCTGTTGAGGCCGATCCAACCGGTTATACTCAGTTTCTGATCGCTTTTGATTTTGCGGTGGGTCCATCAAGCGAGATTGTTCTGGCCGGCAGTCTCCAGGACCCATTCTTGGAAGGGGTTTTAAAAGAAATTCATTTGCGATTTATGCCAAATAAAATTATCATACTTCAAAACGAGGCCATGCGGAAGATCGCGCCTTTTATCAAAGAACAGGGCCTCGTTCATGGCAAGCCGGCGGTGACCATTTGCCGGAACCACGCCTGTCAACTTCCCGTGACGGAAATGGCCCAACTCAGAAAAGCGCTGGAGTGAAAATGCAGCAACTCAAAATAAGTCCGATCAAAGAAGTTTTGAAGCATGGCCAAAGTATTTGGTATGACGGCTTGGCAACGGATGCCGAGTTTCTTTCTTTGATTCGCGAAGATGGCGTCAAAGGCGCCACCACCAATCCCACGATTTTTGAAAAAGCGCTGGGCGGCGGGGATTCAGGGGCCCAGATGCGCCAACTCTGCGCCGCGCATCGGGAAGAAGAAGTGTTTAAAATCCTTGCCGTGGAAGCCGTTCAAAAAATCGCCGATTTGTTTCTGCCGGTTTATGAAGAGAGTCAGGGCGGAGATGGTTTTGTTTCCATTGAAGTCAGCCCTTTGTTGGCCCATGACACCGCCGGCACGATAGAAGAAGCCCGTCAGCTGCACCGCCGGGTCGCCAGAAAAAATGTGATGATCAAGGTTCCCGCGACGCGCGAGGGGATCCCCGCCATCCAGACACTGATTGCCGATGGCACCAGCGTCAATGTGACGCTGATTTTTTCGGTTGAGCGTTATGAAGCGGTGATGAACGCGTATCTGGCGGGGCTTGAAGAGCGCGCGCAAAACGGGGGTTCGATCATGCCTATCGCTTCTGTCGCGAGTTTTTTTGTCAGCCGCGTGGATACGTCGGTGGATAAACGCCTCGAGGACAAAATAGCGGCCGCATCCGATCCGGCGCTCAAGAAACGCCTGGAGTCTCTGTTGGGCAAGGCCGCGATCGCTAATTCCAAGATGGCTTACGCTCATTTTCAGAAAATTTTCACCGCGGACCGGTTTCAGAAATTGAAACTCAAAGGCGCGCGCGTCCAGAGGCCATTGTGGGCCAGCACCGGCACAAAAAACCCGCGCTATAGCGATGTGCTTTATGTGGATTCATTGATTGGTCCCGATACGGTCAACACGGTGCCTCCGGCGACGCTGGCGGCATTTCGCGATCACGGAACGGTCGCGCCGCTTCTTTCGACCGGGATTTCTCACGCGCATGCCGCTTTGGCGGAACTGGAGTCTTTAGGGATTTCGCTGGAAGCTGTGACGGAGGAGCTTGAATCGGCGGGAGTGAAGCTTTTCGCGGAGTCTTATCGCAAAATCATTGAACAGATAAGCAAGATGAAATGAATTATGATTCATTGATTGCCGAATGGATGGAAAAATCGTCCAAAATGCGGTTTGCCGAGCGGTTATGGGCCAAAGACCCTTCGCTTTGGAAGAAAAATTCTGCCGAACAGTCTGAAATCCGTTCGCGACTAGGATGGCTCGATGCGCCTGGGGCCATGAGACCGGTAGTTCCGGACCTCCTTCAGTTTGCCCAGTCTATCCGGCAGGAAGGTTTTACCCATGTGATGCTTTTGGGAATGGGCGGCTCGAGTTTAGCCCCCGAGGTTTTCCAGAATATTTTCGGCGGACGGGAAGGATTTCCGACACTTTTAATTTTAGACAGCACCGATCCGGGTTGGATTCTTGAGCTTGAAGGCAGAGTCTCGCTTGAAAAATGTCTTTTTATCGTGTCCAGTAAGTCCGGCGGGACGATTGAGCTCCAGTCGCTTTACAAATATTTTTTTGAAAAGATAAAAGCGCTTCGCGCGGATCCTGGAAAACAATTTGTCGCCATTACGGATCCCGGCACGGTGTTGGCGCGTTTGGCCCAAGAGGGGGGTTTTCGTAAAACTTTTTTGGCGCCTGCGGATGTGGGCGGGCGATTTTCGGCTTTGACCGTGTTTGGTTTATTGCCCGCCGCCCTGATCGGCGTCGACATTGAAAAGATTTTGGCCGGCGCGAGTCAAGTGGACAAAGAAGCGGCTGTGAAGCTGGGTGTGGCCATGGCGGTTCTGGCTGAAGAAGGCCGCGATAAACTGACACTTTTGCTTCCCAAAAATCATGAGTCGTTCGGCGATTGGGTGGAGCAGTTGGTGGCGGAAAGCACCGGGAAAGAGGGGATGGGCATCGTTCCTGTTGTTCGCGAAGAGCTGGGAAGCCCTGAGGAATATGGCCAGGATCGTTTCTTTGTTTCTTATTTGCCTAAAAGCCAAACCGCGGCGCTTAAAAAAGCCGATCACCCCATTTTTAATCTAGCCTGGGACGATGACCATGGGTTGGGTATGGAATTTTTCCGCTGGGAAATTGCTACGGCGGCGGCCTCCGCCCTTTTAAAGATCAACGCGTTTGATCAGCCGGACGTGCAATCGGCAAAGGACAGGACCGGGGCGCTTTTGAAGCGCGTGGAAGCGGGGGAGAGACTTGAGATTCCCAAGCCTGAGCGGAGTCTCGAGGCTTTTTGGGAGGAAGCGGAGGAAGGGGACTATGTGGCGCTTCTGGCTTTTCTGCCGGGCAATGAGTCGGTCCAGAAAAAACTGTCTCAGTTGGCGCTGGCCATCCGAAAAAAAACAAAAAACGCGGTGACGGTGGGCGTTGGGCCCCGGTATTTGCATTCGACCGGGCAGTTGCATAAGGGGGGACCCAACAAAGCCCTTTTTCTTTTGATCACCACCGAACCGTCCGCAGATTTGCCGGTGCCGGGTGAGAAATACACCTTTGCCCAGCTCGAGCTGGCCCAGGCGTTGGGAGACCTTGAGGCGCTGGAGTCCAAAGGCCGCTGGCTTTATTCGCTGCGGATTAAAAACATTTCCGATCTCACACCCGAAGCCGTGATATGAAATTTACTCCGCTTGAAATCCCCGAGGTGATCCTGATCGAGCCGCAGGTTTTTAAGGATGCCAGAGGGTTCTTCTTCGAAGATTATAATCAGGAAGTATTTCAAGCCAATGGGATCCATACCCCTTTTATCCAGGATAATCATAGCCTCTCTCGCAAAGGCGTTATCCGCGGTTTGCATTATCAGCGTCCGCCCAAAGCGCAAGCGAAGCTGGTGCGCGTTATCCGAGGCCAAGTATTTGATGTGGTGGTGGATATCCGTAAGAATTCCAAAACTTTTGGCCGGTTTGTGGCCACGACGTTGAGCGCTGAAAACCGGAAGATGATTTATATTCCGGAAGGTTTTGCGCATGGTTTCTGCGCTTTGGAAGATGGAACCGAAGTGCTCTATAAAGTTTCCGCCGCTTATTCCGCTTCCCATGAGCAAGGGCTTTTATGGAATGATCCTGCGCTCGGGATTCCATGGCCTTCTTTGAATGGCAGCGTGATTCTTTCCGAAAAAGACCGTTGCCATCCCACACTAAAAGAACTTAAACATTGAGCTTTCAACTGATCGATTCCGCCGAAAAACTGCATAAGGCTGTGGCAGCGGTTAACGCTTCTTCCTGGGCCGCCGTGGATACCGAGGCCGACAGCCTCCATCACTACCTGGAAAAACTTTGCCTTCTTCAGGTGAGTGTGGCCTCGCAGGATTTTGTGATCGATCCACTGGCTGGTTTTGATCTGCGTCCCATTGTTGAAGCTTTAGCGGCTAAACCCCTGCTGCTTCATGGCGCTGATTTTGACATCCGGATTTTAAACCGTTTTTATGGTTTTGTGCCGCGCGAGATTTTTGACACGATGCTGGCGGCTCAAATTTTGGGTTACCCCAAGCAAGGGTTGGCGGATCTGGCGCTTCAACACTGTGAAGTGTCGCTTTCAAAGAAAAGCCAGAAAGCCGATTGGTCAAAACGGCCGCTCGAGCAGACGCTTTTGGAATATGCGGCGGGAGATACTCATTATTTGAAAACCATTCGGGACATCATGGAAAAAGAATTACGCGAGAAAGGGCGTTTGGAATGGCATCGCCAAAATTGCGCCAAGCTCATTCAGTCGATTACTCAAAAAACCCCGGACGAACGGCCCAAGGAATCCTGGCGCGTTAAAGGTTCCAATATCTTGCGCGGAAAAACACTGGCGCTTTTCAAGGCGCTTTGGGAGTGGCGCGAAGGGGAAGCCAAACGAAGAGACCGGCCGAGTTTTAAAGTTCTCCATAATGAAACGCTATTGGACATCGCCAAGTGGGCCGAAAAACACCCGAATGCCGACGCGGCGGACATGGACGGCGCTCCGCGGAATGTAAGGGGAGAGTACCGGGAAGCGTTAAACCGCATCCTACGCCAAACCGGAAGCCTTCCGGTTCCGGAGGCGTTCTCGCATAAGCCGGGGCCCCGCAAGAAATGGGGCGACGACGAGGAAAAACTCATGGGCCAACTCAAAACCGAGCGCCTTACTTTATCCAACGAACTTCAGATCCATCCCAGCCTTCTAGCCACCAACGCCGAACTCGAAGCCATTATCTTGACTAAACCCACCGACAAAGCCAGCCTAGCCTCCGCCGGCCTCCTCCCCTGGCAAATCGACACCTTCGGCGACCGTATCCTAAAAATTCTACAGTAGTTTGTTTCAGGTTAGTTTACAGCAGTTCAGCCCCTGGCTTTGGTTTGCTCATCTAGCGGACGCGCGGTTCCCCCTGCGCGGGAACCGCGCTCGATGACAACGTGCGTGGCTGGCGCACGGCGTGCGCCAGACCATGCCCACGCCATTGTCAACGCCGCCAGATGAGCAAACCAAACCCAGGGGCAAAGCCTGGCACTTTTAGCCTAAAAAGGAACCGTCCCCAAAACGACCAAAAGTGCCAGGTGTTAGTTGTAAGGTACCAGAGGCCTCCGGTACCTCCGACCCCGGAAGAAAGATTTCTCGGCCTTCGGCCTCGAAATGACATGGGGGATTGAATTCGCACTAGCGGATGTGCGGTGCTCCGGGTGGATGTCCTTCTGGGGGCGTTGACAGCGCGCATGGCCCGGTGATCGCCGAAGGCGATCCCATGCGTGCTGTCATCGAGCGTCATTTCCGGTGGGAAATGGCGCGTCCCCCAGAAGGACATCCACCCGGAGCCCATTGACGATTGAATTCATAAGTAGGATGAGTGTGGGGGTGAGGTGGGGCTTTCTTCGGTGGGGTTGTTTTGTTATAATCCAAACTCTATGGTGCATATTGACTTAAAGCAGGTGGCGCGGTTGGCTAGGCTTCATTTGACGGAAGCCGAAATGAAGCTATTGGAGCCTCAGCTGGGGCAGATTCTGTCTTTTGTGGAAAGCTTGAAAGAGGTGAAGGTGGAAGGGGTGGAGCCTACCAGTCACCCTCTTTCGTTGAGCAATGTTTTTCGTGAGGACCAGCCGCATGTGAAGGCGGTGGAGCCTGAACGCATCCAAGCCTTTATTAAAAATTCTCCGGCCTCGCGCGGGTCGTTTTTCGAAGTCCCCAAAATCATCGAAGACAAATCCTGAAGCCATGAATTTATCCCAAAAAACGGCTTTTGAATTGGCCGAATCGTGCCGCGCCGGAAAATGTTCGTCCGAGGACATTCTCAAAGACCTCGCTCGCGCGATCGAGGCCAAGGATTCCTCCATCAAAGCCTATGTCCGTTTTGACGCCAAGAAATCGCTGCGCCGAACCGTTTCCAAGGAAGCGCCGCTTTATGGCGTGCCCATCGCCATCAAGGACAATATCTGCGTTGAAAATGAAGCCATCACCTGCGGCTCCAAAATTCTTCAAAACTTCGTCAGTCCTTACAATGCCACGGTGATTGAAAGGTTGCTGGACGCGGGCGCCGTGATTTTTGGGCGCACCAACATGGACGAGTTCGCTTTCGGTTCCAGCTGCGAAACTTCTTTTTACGGACCCACGCGCAACCCGCATGATTTGGGCCGCGTGCCGGGAGGTTCCAGCGGCGGCTCGGCGGCTTGCGTGGCGGCCCAAACCGCTATCGCCGCGTTAGGATCCGATACGGGCGGTTCTATCCGTCAACCGGCCTCGCTTTGCGGTGTCGTGGGGATCAAACCGACTTATGGACGCGTATCGCGTTACGGTTTGATCGCGTTTGCTTCCAGCCTGGATCAAATTGGTCCGCTGACGCGTGATGTGAGGGATTCGGCGCTTCTTTTAAAAGTCCTGGCCGGCGGCGATCCGCGCGACTCCACATCCGCCAATGTTCCGGTGCCGGATTATTTAAGTTTTCTGGGCAAAGACATCAAGGGAATGAAAATCGGCATTCCCAAAGAATATTTCAAAAAGGAAGGACTCTCTCCGGCGGTGGAGAAGGCGGTGCGCCAAGAGGCGGCGCAAGTGCTGGAAAAGCAGGGCGCGCGCTGCGAAGAAGTGTCGTTGCCGCATACGGCTTTTGCCATCGGCGTTTATTACATTGTGGCGCCGTCCGAAGCCAGTTCCAATCTCGCGCGATTTGACGGAGTGCGTTTTGGCTGGCGCCATCCATCCACGGGCAATCTTTTGGAGCTTTATGAGAAAACCAGGGGAGAAGGTTTCGGGTCTGAAGCCAAAAGAAGAATTATCCTCGGCACCTACAGCCTTTCCAGCGGCTATTATGACGCGTATTATTTGCGGGCGATGAAGGTGCGGACGAGAATCAAGCAGGATTTCGACGAAGTTTTTAAAAAAGTGAATGTTATTTTAACGCCAACTTCACCGACGCCGGCTTTTAAACTGGGAGAAAAGGCCACTAACCCTCTTGAGATGTATCTTTCGGACATTTACACCATCTCCGCCAATCTTGCCGGTATTCCGGCGATTTCCGTTCCCTGCGGAGCGGAGGTTCGTGATGGTAAATCCCTGCCCATCGGTTTGCAATTCATGGCCAAGCCTTTCGATGAAGGAAAGCTCTTCCAGATCGCGCATGCTTTTGAAGGAACGAGAATTTGATCCCCACAATCGGACTGGAGGTCCACGCCCAATTCAACACGCGAACGAAGATTTTTTGCTCGTGCGCGCTTCGATTTGCAAGTCCGCCCAATACCTTGGTGTGCCCCGTATGCCTGGGTCTTCCGGGAGTTCTGCCTGTTTTAAACCGGGAAGTGTTCCGCCTGGGACTTCGGGCGGTGTTGGCTTTAGGAGGCACCCCTTCCAAAACCATCCGTTTTGACCGTAAAAATTATTATTATCCTGACCTGCCCAAAGGCTACCAGATTTCGCAATTTGCCGACCCGCTGGGCCATGGCGGTTTTGTCGAAATCGCGGTGGGAGGGAAGACTAAAAAAGTAAAACTCAACCGTTTGCATTTGGAAGAAGACGCGGGCAAGCTGATTCATGACCAAGTGCCGGACAAAAGCCTTGTTGATTTAAACCGCGCCGGAACTCCGCTGGCCGAAATCGTCAGCGAGCCGGATTTGGACAGCGCCGAAGAAGCTTACGCGTATCTGGTTTCGCTCAAGGCGATTTTAAAAGCGATAGGCGTTTCAGACTGCGATATGGAGAAAGGGCATTTACGATGCGATGCCAATGTCTCTGTCCGAAAAAACGCTTCTGACCCGCTTGGTAAAAAAGTGGAAGTTAAAAACCTCAATTCTTTTAAGGCGGTAAAGCAGGCGGTTCAGTATGAAATCCAGCGGCAAACAGAGGCTTTGGAAAAAGGCGAGAAACTTTTTCAGGAAACCCGGCTTTGGGATGACGCGCGTGGCCGTACGCATTTGATGCGTTCCAAAGAAGAAGCGCATGATTACCGTTATTTTCCGGAACCGGATTTGGTGCCGTTTTCGGTGAGCCAAGAAGATGTGGAGCGGGAAAGGGCCGCGCTTCCGGAGCTGCCGGCCGCCAAAAAAGCGCGTTTTATGAAAGACTACGCGCTTTCCGAATATGACGCCGGACTTCTGACCGAAGAGCCGAAAATCGCCGCGTTTTTTGAAGAGGCCGTCCGCGCGACGACAGATGCTAAAACCACCGCCAACTGGTTTATCGGCTCTATTTTTGCGTACTTGGGCGCCCACAACCTAAACATCGACCAAACCCGTTTGACGGCCCCTCTTTTGGCGGATTTACTTCGTCTGGTTAAAGAGGGAAAGGTGAGTCTGCAGGCCGCCAAAGAAAAAATCTTCCCGGAAGTCGCTGAAAAAGGGACTTCCCCGGAAAGTGTGATGAAAGAAAAGGGCTTGCTGCAGGTTTCCGATGACAAAGCGCTTGAGGGTTGGATCGCGCAAGCGCTGGATGAAAATCCGAAAGTCGTCGCCGATTTTAAATCCGGCAAAGAAACTGCCGCCATGTTTTTGGTGGGGCGGGTGATGCGTAAAAGCCAGGGCAAGGCCAATCCCGGCAAAGTCCAGGACATGGTTCGGAAAGCGTTGCAAGCGTAAATGCGTTTTCTGAAAATATCATTATCCGTCCTCTTCATTGCGCTAGTGGCCTTTTTTGTCGCGCGATCTTGTGTACGAGTTGGCGGGTTAACGGGTATGCGGGTTGAAGGAATTTCCCATATAACCCGCACACCCGCCAACCCGCAACCCCAACCCAAGCTTCCATCAACCCGCAAACCCGCACACCCGCAAACCCGCACACCCAAAATGGCGATTATTTTGGATGACTGGGGTAATAAATATTCGCTGGTGAATGAGGTCATCGCGCTCAAACGTCCGGTGACGCTGGCGGTTCTGCCGCACCTTCCCCAATCCAAACGGGTGGCCGAGGCCGCGTACGCGGCGGGTTTGGGCATCATGCTGCATATGCCGATGGAGCCTTTTGACCATTACCAGCCCATGGAGCCGCGAACGCTTTTGGCCAGTTCCTCCGATGAGGAAATAAAGCGTTTGCTGGAGGAGGCTTTTAAGGCCGTGCCGCACGCCGAGGGCATGAACAACCATATGGGCTCGGCCGTGACGGCCAACCGGCGCGTGATGGAGACGGTGATGATTTATTTGAAAAATAAAAATCACTTTTTTGTCGACAGCAATGTCAGCGCCAAAACCGTGGGGTGGCGCGCCGCCAAAGCCATGGGTTTGCCGCACGCCCGGCGCGATGTCTTTATCGACAATGAGCTCCAATCCGAGTCGATCAAAGCGGCGCTGTGGCAGGCGCAAAAAATAGCGCTGAAAAAGGGCCGTGTCGTGGTTATCGGGCATGACAAGCGGCTGACGGTTAGAGCGATACGGGACATGATTCCGGAGATAGAAAAGGCGGGAATCAAACTGGTGTTGGTAAAAGAATTACTAGAGTGAATGAAAAATTTAAAATGAAAAAT
>JACQQX010000046.1 GCA_016206805.1 Candidatus Omnitrophota bacterium | reverse complement strand
GGAGACGGTGTACAATGAGGCGATAAACGTGTCATCCCGAGCGAGGGAGCGCAGCGACCGAGTCGAGGGATCAAGTGAAGGTTGATTCCTCGACTCCGCTCGGAATGACAGAGAAATGTCATCCCGAGTCCCCTAAAGGGGATAAACTCCGCCGAGGGATCAAGTGAAGGTTGATTCCTCGACTCCGCTCGGAATGACAATAAAAAACAATGAGCTTAAAAAACCTTAACGTTGTTTCGTTTGAAAGTCGTTTGTCCAAAACCATGGGTGATCTCATCAAACTCAATGGCGGCAATCCTATTTTAGCGCCGGCGATGAAAGAAGTCCCGCTGGAAAACAATCCCGCCGCTTTTGATTTTGCCGAGAAGGTTTTAAAAGGCGACTTCGATATGGCGATCTTTCTGACAGGTGTGGGCACCAAAGCGTTGATGGCCGCGATCGAAACCCGCTTCAGGCGCGAAGATATTTTAAACGCGTTTCGAAAAATAGAGATTGTCGTGAGAGGGCCCAAACCCACGCGCGTTTTGAACGAATGGAATGTGCCGATTCATGTCTCAGCGCCCGAACCCAACACCTGGCGTGAAATTTTAAACGCTTTAGACGCCAACAGGGAAAAATATCCTGTCAAAAATCGCCACGTGGCTCTTCAAGAATATGGGGTGCCCAACCCAGAACTTGTGGAAGGACTAAGAGAGAGGGGGGCGCAAGTCACCACTGTTCCCGTTTACCGATGGGCGCTTCCGGATGATACAAAACCTCTAAAAGAAGCGATTCAAATGCTTTGTGCCGGCAAAGCGGATGTTGTTATTTTTACCACCGCCGTGCAAATCCACCATGCGCTGCAAGTGGCCGCCGAAATGAATAAAGTCGATTCATTAAAAAAAGCGTTTTCCAAAACGGTCATCGCTTCCGTCGGCCCCGACTGCAGCCAGGCCCTGCGCTCCTACGGCATTGCCGTGGATATCGAACCCCAACACCCCAAAATGGGACCCCTCGTCACCGAAACCGCGCAAAAAGCCCATACCATCCTGTTATCAAAGCGGTCTAAGGAATCGACATGAATCAGTTGATTCCTCGACTCCGGTCGCCGCGGCGACCTCCGCTCGGAATGACAAAGAAATGTCATCCCGAGCGCAGCCGAGGGATCAAGTGAACGTTGATTCCTCGACTCCGTCCGCCGAAAAACCGGCGGACTCCGCTCGGAATGACAAGGGCTTCACTCGGAATGACAGGAGGAACAAATGACAAAGTCAGTAGCCATTGTCGGAGGGGGGATTACGGGGTTGGCTTGCGCGCATAGGCTTGGTGAGCTCAATCCTTCTATAGAGGTGAAGATTTTTGAGTCCGAGCCAAGACTGGGAGGGCCCATTGAAACCATCCAACAAGATGGTTTCTTGCTGGAGCGCGGGGCCGATTCTTTTCTTTCCGAAAAGCCCTGGGCATTGGATTTGGTCAGACGCCTGGGCATCGAAAAAGAGCTGGTCAACACCCAGGAAAAAAATAGAAAAATATTCATCCTCAAAAAGGGGAAGCTTGTGCCGCTTCCTGAGGGTTTTTACCTCATTGCCCCGGCCAATATTCCTTCGTTTTTAAAAAGCCATCTTTTTTCGCTGGGGGCCAAGTGCCGGATGTTGATAGAGCCGTTTATTCCTCCGAAAAAAAACGGCCAGGAAGAAAGTGTGGCCGATTTTATCCGCAGGCGATTTGGCCGTGAGGCGCTGACGCGCGTCGGGGAGCCGATGATAGCCGGGATTTACACCGGGGACGCCGAGCGACTCAGCATGAACGCGGTTTTGCCGCGTTTTATCGATCTGGAGAAGCGATATGGCAGTATCACGCGCGGCCTCAAAATGAAATTGAAAGACCGAAAACAAATCGATGCCGTCCAAGGCCCGCGCTACGGTTTGTTTTTGTCTTTCAAAGCAGGAATGGAAACGCTGGTGAAGGCGTTGATTGCGCGGCTGCCGGTGGAATCGATACATCTGGCCCGTGAAATCCGTAGCGTCCGGTTGGATGAAGCCGGCCGCCAATGGCGCCTGACCGATTCCGGCGGCAAGATGGAAATGGCTGACGCGGTTTGCGTGACCACTCAGCCGGGACTGGCCGCGTCGCTTTTGGGGGCGCTGGATTCCGACGTGATTGAGGACTTGTATAATTTTTCTTACGAGTCGGTTGCCGCGGTTTACCTGGCCTATCCCAAAGACAGCTTTCAAAAGCCGCTTGAAGGATTTGGTTTCATTGCGCCTAAAACCGAAAAGCGCGCGATGCTGGCCTGCACTTTCGCCAGCCACAAGTTTAGCGGCCGGGCCTCCGATGATGCCGAGCTTCTGCGGGTTTTTGTGGGGGGCGCTTTCGGCCGAGAGATCTACAATCGGCAGGATAAGGAGCTTCTGGACCTGGCGCGGGAGGATTTGGAGGGGCTTTTAGGCATCAAAGGTTCGCCGCTTTTTTCGGCCCTTCATCGCCATCCGCGTTCTATGGTACAATACACACTTGGCCATCAAAAACGGGTGGCGCAAATCCGCCAAAAGGCCGGGCGGTTCCGCGGCCTCCATTTCGCCGGCGCGGCGTACGATGGGGTAGGCATACCCGACTGCGTCAAAAGCGGCGAAGCCGCCGCCGAAGCGGTCATATTGTCATTGCGAGGAGCTTAGCGTCGAAGCATTATATGTTAAAACTATTCTGTTTTCAGCGTTCAGGCAATTCCCGTGAAGTCAAAATCGTCCTTGCCGAAAAAAACATCCCCTTCGAATCCATTAATATTCACGGGGACAAGCGCGCCACCGAATCCCCCGAGTTTTTGAAGGCCAGCCCTCAAAAAAAAGTCCCCGCCATCATCGACAGCGACGTTTACATGAGCGAAGCTTTTTTGATCAATCAATATCTTGACCAGAAATATCCGCACCCCTCTTTAATGCCAAAAGACGAATCTTCCCGTGAGGCCATCCGCCGTTTTGTCGCCGAAATCGATAAAAAAATGGTGCTGAATATCGGTTTGCTGGTCATCGAATGCCTTTTAAAACCCAAGCCCGAGCAGCGCGAAGACTTTAAAGAAAAAAAACGCGTCGAAGTCCGCGAGGGGTTGAGGGAGCTTGACCGCATGCTCGAAGGCAAAGAGTACCTTTTTGGGGATTTCTCCCTCGCGGATGTCGCGGTGACGCCTCATATCTCAGCTCTGCCTATTTTAGGGACTGGCATCCCCGCGGAGTTCAAAAACGCCACAAACTGGTTTGAACGAATTAAGGCTCGTCCCAGTTTTCAGCAATCCGCCCAATGATGTCATTGCGAGCGCAGCGAAGCAATCTATGTAGAGTCAGATTGCTTCGTCGCCATGCTCCTCGCAATGACGAAGGATGACGGTGGAATTTACCCATTCCGTCCAAGTAGCGGAAGAGGCGCGAGTCGACGCGGGCAAAGCCCCCAGTTTTGTCGGCAATCTTTTCACCGGGAAAATGCGCTGGGATTTGGTTTTCCCCTACCCTGAACAAGACGCGGCTGATAAAAAAATCGGGGATGAGTTTTTAAAAAAGCTCGAAGTTTTCCTGAAGACCAAAGTAGATGCCGACGCCATTGACAGGACAAGCCTTATTCCCGACGAGGTGATGAAGGGGCTGGCGGAACTCGGCTGTTTCGGCCTTAAAATCCCCAAAGAATACGGCGGAGTCGGACTTTCTCAAACCAATTACAACCGGGCCATCGCGATGGTCGCCAGTCATTGCGGCTCGACAGCGGTGTTGTTATCCGCGCACCAAAGCATCGGCGTTCCCCAGCCGCTGAAACTTTTCGGCACTCCCGAACAAAAGAAGAAATATTTCCCGCTTTTTGCCAAGGGCGCTGTTTCCGCGTTCGCGCTCACAGAACCCGACGTGGGTTCGGATCCGGCCAAGATGAGCACCACGGCCACCCCGATTGATAATGGCAACGCCTATCTTTTGAACGGCCAAAAACTCTGGTGCACCAACGGCACGATCGCGGATGTGATTGTCGTGATGGCCAAAACTCCTTCCGTGATGGTTCATGGCCGTGAAAAAACGCAAATCACCGCTTTCATCGTCGAAAAGGGCATGCCGGGTTTTGAGGTGCTGCACCGCTGTTCTTTCATGGGACTAAAAGGCATTCAAAACGGCCTTTTAAAATTCACCGACGTTAAAGTCCCCAAGGAAAATATTATCTGGGGTCTGGGCCAGGGCCTTAAACTGGCCCTTATTACGCTGAACACCGGGCGGCTGACGGTGCCGGCGGCTTGTGGCGCCATGGCCAAAAAATCATTGGTTATCGCCAGGGAATGGGCCAATAAGAGGGTTCAATGGGGCGCGCCCATCGGCCATCATGAAGCGGTGACCTCCAAAATATCCCTGATGTCGGCGACGACTTTCGCGATGGATAGCGTGACCTGGCTTTCTTCGGCTTTTGTGGATAAAGGCAATGTGGATGTGAGGCTGGAAGCGGCGATGGCGAAACTTTTTTGCACCGAGGCCGCTTGGCGCATTGCCGATGACACGGTTCAAATTCGCGGCGGGAGGGGTTATGAAACCGCTGATTCGTTGAAGGCCCGCGGCGAAGAGCCGATTCCGGTGGAGCGTTTCATGCGGGACGCGCGCATCAACCTCATCATCGAAGGCACCAGCGAAATCATGCATCTTTTCATTGCCCGCGAGGCGATGGATCCGCACTTGAGCCGCATTCTTCCGATCATGAGCGCCCGCACGCCATTTTTATCCAAGATTCGGAAAATAATCACTTCGTTTTTTCATTACGCTTTGTGGTATCCCCAGCAATGGATTTATTGCCCCAAAGGCAAAGGCCATAAGCGCTTTATCGATAAAACCAGCCATCGCTTGGCGCGTGAGCTTTTTCACGCCATGGTTCGCTATCAGCAGGGATTGGAAAAGCGCCAGAAAATTCTGGCCCGTTTTGTGAATATCGGAACCGATCTTTTTGCCATGACCGCCGCTTTATCCCGCGCCGAGTATCTCCAGAAGACGGCCGGCCATGATGGCGCACAAGAATTGGCTGATCTTTTTTGCAAAGAAGCGCGCCTGCGGATCGAGCGGGAGTTTTTCGCCCAACGCAAAAATGATGATAAAATGATCTATAAGATAGGGCGAAGGATGCTAGAGGGAAAATATAGCTGGCTTGAGGATGGAATAGTTCGTTAGTCGTCGGTCGTGTGTCGTGGGTCGTGAGCGAACCAAAACGCTTGCCCACGACTCACCCCTCACGACTCACGACTAAGCGGCTGGAGGTTTTATGAAGAAGGTTTTGGTGGCGCTTGCCGATGGATTTGAAGAAATCGAAGCGGTGACGGTGATTGATGTTTTGCGTCGGGCGGAACTGGAAGTCGTGGTGGCCGGTGTGGGTAAAAACGAAATCACCGGCGCGCACGCGATTACGATAAAAACAGATGTGGCGCTAGAAAGCTACAAAGAAGTGCCGGATGCCGTGATTCTCCCCGGTGGAATGCCGGGGGCTGACAATCTCAAGAATTCAAAGGAACTTTCAGCGCTTTTGAAGCGGGTGCAGGAAAAAGGGCATCTGATCGGAGCTATTTGCGCGGCGCCCGGACGGGTCCTGGCGCCTCAAGGATTCCTCGAAGGCAAAAAAGCCACTTCTTACCCGGGTTATGAGAAAGATTTTGGCCCTAAAACCACTTTTGTTCCGGACCGGGTAATGCGGGATGGTCAAATTATCACCAGCCGCGGTCCCGGCACGGCGATGGAATTTGCTTTGGAGCTGGTTCGAATACTGGTGGATTCCAAAACGGCGGATAAGCTCACCGAAGCGCTGATTGTCCGGAAGTGATTGAAAATCTTTTTTCCTGGTCCAAATCCACCGACGAGAAATTTCAGGATTGTCCCCGCAAGTTTTACTACGATAAATATCTTTCCTGGGGCGGTTGGGAAACCAGCTCTCCCCGGCGCACTCGCGCCGCTTACGTTTTAAAAAACCTAAAGAACCGTTGGGCCTGGAAAGGGGAGCGTACCCACCATATTATTGAGCAGGTTTTAAAAAGCATGCGCCGCGGACAGCCCATCCCTCCGGAAACCGCGCTTTCCAATCTTACCCAAATGATGCGTGAGGATTACCGATCTTCTCGTGAGCGGAAGAACTGGCAGGACCCCAAGAACAATGTCGGTCTTTTTGAGCATGAATACAAAAAAAATATCGATGACGCGGTCTGGAAGCGTGTTCATGATGAAGCGGCCGCCTGTGTGCGCCATTTCTATGGCTCTGATTTATTCAAAGAGTTGGCCGCTGAAGACAAGAGCGGATGGTTGATGATAGAAGACCTGGAAGAATTCCAATTTGACGGCGCTAAAATATATGTGAAGCTGGATTTTGCCCGCAAAAAAGACGGCGTTGTGGAAATTATTGACTGGAAAACGGGCAAAAACGGATCTGACAATTCGCTTCAAATGGGAGTTTACGCTCTTTTTGCTTCTGAAAAATGGAAACTGCCTCTAGAGCGCGTGCGGGCCAGTATTTTTAACCTCACCAGCCCTTTTCCGGTTTTGGCTCCTGAGCCTTTGAGTGTGGAACTGATCGAAAAAGCCAGAGGAATCATGAGTAAAAGCATTCAATCGATCCGAGAGCTCCTCGAAGACCCCGTCAAAAATATCCCTAAGCCCGTGGAAGCGTTTGCTTTCGCCCGCCGCGCCGAAATCTGCGACCGCTGCAACTTCTACCGAATCTGCGAGAAATATTGCTAAATTGTCATTCCGAGCGAGCCCTTCGACTTCGCTCAGGGTAAACTCCGCGAGTCGAGGAATCAGCCATCACTTGATCCCTCGACTCCTCACTCCGTTCGTCGCTCGGGATGACATTGACCGTCCAATGCCTATCTGTTAATCTATTCCTATAGACCTGTCAAGGCTAATTTTGTAAATTATTGAAAACAAAAGACTTATGGTTAATTGCAGTTGTGTCCTGGATTGTTCATGGCAGCTTTGTCCCGTGCCCATCCTCATGACGGAAGAGAAGATGAAGGCGTTAAAAAGAGGCTCTATTTTGGAAGTTATTTTCACGGACCCGGGCGCCAAACCGGATTTGGAAGCTTGGTGCGGGGCGACGGGCAATGAGCTTATGGGGTTCAAGAATCAGAAAATCAAAAGTTCCGCTTTTATCCGCAAAGGAAAAGAAACGTTATGAATCAAGGACTCTCTCACAGCATACAACGAACCGTGAAGGCTATCCGGAAAGCCGATCGGATCTTAATCGCCGGACATATTAACCCGGATGGGGATACGCTGGGTTGTCTTCTGGCGCTGGGGCTTGCGCTTTTACGGATGGACAAAAAAATCACGCTGATTTGCCAGGATGGCGTTCCCACTCGTTTTCAGTATTTGCCGGGAAGCGAGCTGGTGGTTTCGGAAACTCGCGAGCGCGCGGATTTGGCTATCGCGGTGGATTGCGGCAGCGAAGGCCGTTTAGGAAAAAGAGTGCGGGGCATTTTTTTCAAGGCAAAAACGACGATTCAGGTGGACCATCATGATTTTGGCGAGGCTTTTGGCGAAATTCAGGTGCTCGAGGACGAAGCCTCGGCGGTAGGCGAGATCGTTTATGAAATTATCCGGGCTTTAGGCGTGGAAATAACGCCTCCGATCGCGATTTGCCTTTTAACTTCCATTATCATTGATACCGGCGCTTTTCGTTTTTCCAATATTCGCGCCAAAACATTTGATATTTGCGCCAGGCTGGTTCGCACGGGAGTGGATCTTCAACACTTGATCGAAGAATCCTATTGGAAAAAAAGCCCGGCTGCGGTCCGGTTATCCAGTTATTGCCTGTACCGTTCGGTGTTTTCTAAAAACGGCCATATTGCCTGGACCATCATCCGGCAAAAAGACTTGAAGCAGTTTGAGGCGCAACTTTCTGATGCGGATTCGGTGGCTGATGATTTGCGGCTAGTGGAAGGCGTCAAAATAGCGGTGGTGTTTCGTGAAGTGGGGGATGGTCATTTGCGGGTCAGTCTGCGGTCCAAACATGGCATCAACATTGCCAATGTGGCCAAATTGTTCGATGGCGGCGGGCATCATAATTCCGCCGGCTGTATTTTGAAGAACGCTAAAGAAAAGAAAAAACTATTGAGTGAGTTGGAAAAGACAGTGAGCGCGTGAAATCAGATCAATGTGCCATTTCGAGCGCAGCGAGAAGTCTCATCAAGAAGGATTTCTCGGTCGCCGCGGCGACCTCGAAATGACAGAATGGGTAGAAAAAGCAGAATGGGTATGAAGTACGTTGTTGTTATTCCCGATGGAATGGGAGACAAGCCTTTAAAAGAATTGGGCGGCAAAACGCCCTTGGAAGCCGCCCATACGCCCCATATGGATTTTTTTGCCTCGCGGGGGGTCGTGGGCCTTGTGTCCAATATTCCCGATGGCTTTACTCCGGGCACGGATATCGGTTGTATGAGCGTCTTTGGTTATGATCCCGCGGTTTATTATACCGGCCGGGGACCGCTGGAAGCCGCCCAGCTGGGGATAGAGCTCGCCAAAGGGGATCTGGCTTTTCGCTGCAATCTGGTCACGATAGAGGGGGATGCGCTCAAGGATTTCAGCGCCGACCACATCAGCACTCCGGAAGCCAAAATCTTGATCAAGGCCTTGGGCGAGCATCTCCATAAGCATTACGAAGGAGAGGTTCAGTTTTACCCGGGAGAAGGAACCGGCTACCGGAATCTTTTTGTTTATCATGGCAACGCGCGTCGCATGGCCAAGGTCGCCTGCACGCCACCGCATGACATCATGGGCCGGAAATACAAAGATTATCTGCCAAAAGGGGACGGTTCGAGTTTTCTGATAAAGCTGATGGAAGAGTCCCGGAAGGTTTTCCTCGATCACCCGGTGAATCAAAAGCGTGTCGAAAAAGGCCTGGGTCCGGCCAGCATGATTTGGCTATGGGGGCAGGGAGTTTCGCCGCATTTTCCGTCTTATTACAAGCGTTTTGGCGTTCGGGGGGGAGTGATTACGGCGGTGGATCTTTTGAAAGGAATCGCCATTCACGCGGGGCTGGATGTGATCAAAGTTCCCGGGGTAACCGGTTATTTTGACACCAACTATGTCGGAAAAGCCGAATACGCGATCAACGCTTTAAGAAGCCGGGATTTTGTGGTCGTTCATATGGAATCCACGGATGAAGCGGGGCATATCGGAGACGCGCGGCTAAAAATCCAGGCGATTGAGGATGTGGACCGGTTGGTATTGGGAACGCTGCGGCAAGGCCTACAGGAATTTGACGCTTTTCAAATCATGGTGCTTCCCGATCACTACACTTGTGTCGAAACGCGCACGCATTCGTCGGACGCTGTTCCTTTTTTAATGTACTCGACGCGCGCCGAAAAAAAGGGTCCGGCCAAGTTCTGTGAAAAAACAGCGGCGGAATCAGGAATGAAAGTTGCCCAAGGGCACACATTAATGGATCTATTTGTTAAAGGGAATTTAGGGTAATGTCATTTCGAGGTCGCAGGCCGAGAAATCTTTTTTTATGGGATTTCTCGGCTTGCGCCTCGAAATGACAGAGTTGTGCTCGAAATGACAAGGTGGAGAGTTGACTATGAAGACAGACGTGCTCATTATCGGGGGTGGTTTCGCGGGGCTTTGCACGGCCTTGGCTTTGGCCGATCGGGGACTAAAAGACGTAGTGGTGATTGAGCAGGAGAAAAAAATCGGCGGGCACGCGTCCGGCCGCAATGCCGGAATGATACGCCAATCGGTTTCCGATCCTTTTTTGGCTAAACTGGCCAAAGAGGGCCGGGATCTCCTTTCTCGTTACAAAGGATTTGTGGAAAGCGGTTCCTTATTGTTGGCCAAAGGCGCCAAGCGCGCTGAGCTTGATCAAATCGCCGCGGCCATGAAAGAGGCGGGTGTCGCTTTCCGCCGTCTTTCCAAAAAACAGGCGATAAAACGCATGCCGCTATTGGAAGGGGCTGATTTTGAAGAGGCGCTTTGGACGCCTTCGGATGGTCTTGTGGATATCCGGATCCTCTTGAAGCATTTTTTAAAACAGCTCAAGTTCTATCGCATTCCGGTTCTTTGCGGGCAGGAAGTGGAAGCGATTGAAAAAAAGGATGGAGTTTTTAGGGTAGAGTCTTCCAAGGGTCACTTTTGGACAAACCGTGTGGTGAACGCGGCTGGCGCCTGGGCGGGGCTCATCGGCCAGCTGGCGGGAGCGACCACGATTCCTTTTAAAGCGTATCGGCGGCATCTTTTTATGAGTCAACCGTTGAAGGGCGTTAGAGCGGACTGGCCTTTTGTTTGGGATTTGAGCCATGAACTGTATTTTCGTCCGGTTCAAAAGTCGCTTCTCATGAGCCCTTGCGACAAGAAACTGTTTACGCTTTCATTTGACAAACCCAAAATCAAAGCCGAGTCCACTGACGACAAAATGAAAAATCTTCTGGCGGCGAAGCTGAAGCAGTTCTCAAAAAATTGGCCCGCCGTCAAAATACGGTCAAAGAAGGCCGGTTTGCGGACAATGGCGCCGGGCGGACGATTTATCATCGGAGAAGATGCCAAAGTAGAAGGGTTTTTTTGGGTAGCGGGTTTGGGCGGTCATGGCGTGACCACTTGTCTTTCGGCGGGCCGGTTGGCCGCCACCCTTGTCATGGAAAAGGAGGTGCTTTTTGCTGCCAGTCGTTGATTATCACATGCATACTCCGCTTTGCGGTCACGCGGTCGGCCAGCCCGAAGAATATGTGGAGCAGGCGATTAAGGTGGGTTTGGAAGAGGTGGGTTTTTCAGACCACGCGCCGCTAGTGTCTCATGAGGATGCGCGTTACACGATGAAACGGGATGAACTTCCGCAGTATCATCGCATGATCGAGGCGGCGCAGGCGCGTTATAAACATTTTACGGTGAAGCTGGGCCTGGAGGCGGACTATATTCCCGGTTTTGAGGCCAAGACTCAGGAAATTCTTAATGGGTATCCTTATGATTTCGTGATCGGCTCGGTCCATTTCATCGAGAAATGGGCTTTTGATGATCCGGATGAAAAAGTGAAATGGAAAGACAAGAATATCGACGAAGTTTACCGGGATTATTATGATTTGTTGAGGCGTTCGGCGGCCTCCAAGCTTTTTGATATTATCGGCCATGTGGACTTGGTGAAGAAGTTTGGCCACCGGCCGTCGGTGGACATGAATGGAGAAGTCACGCAAACCTCCCAAGTTTTCAGGGACTCAGGGGTGACGGTGGAAATTAACACCTCAGGTTTGAGGAAGCCCGTTCAGGAAATTTATCCGTCTCTGGAAGTGCTGAAAATTTATCAAAAAGCGGGTGTGCCGATCACCTTTTCCTCAGACTCTCACGACCCTCGCGATGTCGGACGGGATTATGATAAGGCTGTGGTGCTGGCCCAAGCAGCCGGGTATACCGAGTATTCGGTGTTTAGAAAACGAAAGGTCGAAAAAAAGGTGAAGCTATGAGAATCCGGGGCATTGACCACGCGGCCATTAGCGTCAAAGATCTCGACAAGTCCCTGGAGTTTTATACCAAAGTGCTGGGGCTTAACATCACCGAGCGGGAGTACTCCAAACCCGGCATCGAATACTTTTTGGACTGTGGACAGTCTCTGATCGGTCTCATTCAGGGGGACCCCAAAGGAGAAAAACACCTCTTACAAGACGAAGGTCTCGGAGGCAATCACGTCGCTTTTCGCATCGACACCAAAGACTTCGACAGCGTCGTCGAAGAACTCAAACGCCTCAACATCACCATCACTTTTTCCAAGAAACGGGAAAAATCCTGGTCCTGTTACTTCCTGGATCCCGACGGCAACAAACTAGAAATCACCGCCTGGCCGTTGGAAGAACAGTAGTCAGTAGACAGTAGTCAGGTGACAGGTGTCAGGAAAAGGAGAAAATATCATGCTTAAAGAAGGCGATAAAGCTCCGGAATTCAAATTACCCGCCCATAACGGAGAGGAAATTTCTCTGAAACAATTTGCCGGAAAGAAAAAAGTTGTGCTTTATTTTTATCCCAAAGATGACACGCCGGGATGCACGGTGGAGGCTTGCGGATTTCGGGATGGGATTAAAAAAATCCAGGCGAAAGACGCCATTGTGCTGGGCGTCAGCCCCGATAACGTGGAATCGCACAATAAATTCATCGCCAAATTCAAATTGCCGTTTTTATTATTGGCCGATACGGACAAAAAAGTCTGCCAAGATTATGGCGTCTGGGTCGAAAAAAACATGTACGGCAAAAAATACATGGGGGTAGCCCGATCCACATTCATTATCGATAAAGACGGTAAGATCGAAAAAATCTTCGAGAAGGTCAAGCCGGAAGGACATACAGAAGAAGTCTTGAACCTGCTGCAAGCGAATTAACTTCTGTCATTTCGAGCGAAGCGAGAAATCTTTGTTGATGAGATTTCTCGCTTCGCTCGAAATGACAGGGGGAGTTAAATGCCTAAAATACACTTTACGAACAAAAATAGAGTTGTTGAAGCCGATCGGGGAGAGTCTATCCTCGATGCGGCCTTACGGCATAACGTATCGATTTATCATACTTGCGGAGGGAACGCTTCCTGCAGCACTTGTCGTGTCGTGGTTTTGAAAGGGGAGAGAAATCTTTCCCCCATAGAAACGGCGGAGGCCGAGATTTTAGACGCTTTTGATTTAAAACCGCCGCACCGGCTGGGATGCCAGGCGTTGATTATCGGAGGGGAAATAGAAATCGAAATTCCCGATCATGCCCGAGCGCCGAGACCCAACAAAACCCCGCAACTTCCGGGGTCAGACCCCTGTGGATAACTTGAAGTTGTCCACAGGGGTCTGACCCCTCTAATGTTTTTGTGGATAAAGTTCAAGACCCGCTTTTTTAAATTCTTCAGATTTTTCTTCGAGGCCTTTGGAGATCGCTTCATCCGTGTTTAAAGCGTTTTTTTCGGCGTATTCGCGGACTTCCTGGGTGACTTTCATGCTGCAGAATTGAGGGCCGCACATGGAGCAAAAGTGGGCGGTTTTGGCCGCGTCCTGCGGGAGGGTTTCGTCGTGAAACTGGAGCGCTGTTTCAGGGTCGAGTGAAAGGTTAAACTGGTCCTGCCAGCGGAATTCAAAACGGGCTTTGGATAACGCGTTGTCACGGACTTGCGCGCGCGGATGACCCTTGGCCAGGTCCGCCGCGTGGGCCGCTATTTTGTAAGTGATGACACCGGTTTTCACGTCTTCCCGGTTAGGGAGTCCCAGATGTTCCTTGGGGGTGACATAGCATAGCATCGCGCATCCGTACCAGCCGATCATCGCGGCGCCGATGCCGGAGGTGATGTGGTCATAGCCGGGAGCGATATCCGTGGTGAGGGGACCGAGCGTGTAAAAAGGCGCTTCGCCGCATTCGGCAAGCTGTTTATCCATATTGATCTTGATCAGGTGCATGGGCACATGCCCTGGACCTTCAATCATTACCTGAACGTCATGCTTCCAGGCGATCTTGGTTAATTCTCCCAGCGTCTCAAGTTCCGCGAATTGCGCGCGATCGTTGGCATCAGCGATGGAGCCCGGCCTTAAACCATCGCCGAGCGAGAAAGCCACGTCATAGGCTTTCATGATTTCGCAGATTTCTTCAAAATGGGTATAAGTAAAGTTTTCCTTATGATGGGCCAGACACCATTTGGCGTGGATGGATCCCCCGCGTGAGACAATGCCGGTCACGCGCTTAGCGGTTAAAGGAACATAGCGCAGTAAAACGCCGGCGTGAATGGTGAAGTAACTCACTCCTTGCTCAGCCTGCTCAATCAAGGTATCGCGGTAAAGCTCCCAAGTCAGGTCCTCGGCCTTGCCGCCTACTTTTTCAAGCGCCTGGTAAATAGGAACGGTTCCGATAGGGACAGGGGAGTTGCGGACAATCCATTCGCGTGTTTCGTGAATATTTTTTCCGGTGGAAAGGTCCATGATGGTGTCAGCGCCCCAATGGCAGGCCCAGCGCATCTTTTCCACTTCTTCTTCGACGGAGGAGGCCACGGCACTGTTGCCGATATTGGCGTTTATTTTGACGAGAAAATTGCGCCCGATGATCATGGGCTCGAGTTCCACATGGCGGATATTGGAGGGAATGATGGCCCGGCCGCGGGCAATTTCTTCCCGGACGAATTCAGGAGAAATATTCTCGCGAATGGCCACGTACTCCATCTCGGGAGTCACAATGCCTTTTTTGGCGTAATGCATTTGAGAGACGTTGCCTTTGCGTCCGACAACCCAGGATTTGCGTAGCGGCGCCAGGCCTTTGCGGACGTCGATGGAGACAGCGGGGTCCGTGTAGGGACCGCTAGTGTCATAAACTTGGACGGGAGCATTGCCGTCGGAAAGCGAGATCTCCCTCAAAGGCACACGGATTTCCGGGTGGAATGTCCCTTGAAGATACACTTTCTTGGAAGCAGGAAAAGAAGAGGGCGGAGGAATAACCTTTTTCATCATAACGGGGGTATCTTAACACAAATCATAACCGTCTATCCAGCACCCTAACCACCTCACCCACCCACCGGCGAATTCCATCGCTCGTATGCTCCGGTAGGGCATCCTCCTGGCGGACATGCGATTCCCCCAGCGCGGGAATCGCATTCGATGACAACGTGCGTGGCTGGCGCACAGCGTGCGCCAGACCATGCCCACGC